>JBBRUN010000001.1:0-55842 GCA_038247765.1 Gemmatales bacterium
GAATTTGCGAAGTCCGCTCGTATCAGCTGTAGAAATGTCTTTTCGCTCTGTGATCGCTGTGGCCAAATTCATTGCGATTCGATCTGCCCCGCATCCGCCGACTGCTCCGGTTTCGTCGCTTCGACCGGTTGCGCCTGTCCGCTCCGCCCGGGCTTCGCAGTTTCGCGCCAACGCCGGGCCGCACGGGCCGTTGTGCCGGGTAGAGTTGGGGCTATCGAACCGGAAAAGTGTCCGGTTGGCCGATGTTCGGGTTGGCGCGGTTGTGCGAACGACCTCGCGTCACCGGACCGCGGACCGACGCGTTTTCGAAAGATTCGAATGGCGTCGGATGGCTTCCATCGATTACAATTGTTACTCATCCCGTACTTTGTGTTCTGCGGCTCGGGCCGTCCGGCTTCCGATCCGTCGAAACTAACCAGGAGCGCCCGGGCCATGACCCTTGTCAAAAGCCTCAGGCTGCTGAGCGCGGTTCTCGGAGGCGCGGCCGCTTGCGCCATCATCGGGACTTCCGTGTTCGGCGACATCAAATCGGGTTCGAAACCGGCCCCGGCCGTAGCCGCACCGATCGCCGCGCCCAAGTTCGACGCCAGCAAGGTGATCGACGAACTCGCCAAAACCAAATTCAGCGACAAACCCGTCCTGAGCTACAAGAACACCGCCGGCGAAACGATCTTCGCCTGGCAAGTGAAGCCGGTGCTCCCGGCCGCCGCCGCCCGCCCCAAAGACGTGCTCGTCCTCGTCGATACCTCGGCGAGCCAAGCCGGCGACCCGATGAAGCAAGCCGGACTCGTGATTGAAGTCCTGGGCAAGAAGCTCGGCGCCGACGACCGCTTGGACGTCTGGACGCTGAACATCGACAGCAAAGACCACACCCGCTCGCTCACGAAGGGCTTCCAGGCCCCGAGCGATAAGAGCGTGAACCAATCGGTTCTGCAACTCGGCAACCACGAGTACGCCGCCGGCTCCATCGATTTGAAAGCGGGCCTCGACAAGGCCGCCAAGACGTTCGCGGGCAAAGCCGGTCGCCAGCAGATCATCCTTTTCTTGGGCGATGGCGAAAGCACGTCCGGTACGCCGATCACCGAAAAAGTCCGGGTCGAAATCGGGAACAAATTGGCCGACCAAGGCACGCAATTCTTCGCCGTGCCGCTCGGTTTGACCGTCTCCGCGAACAACCTCCACGGCCTCACGATGGCGACCGGCGGCACCGTGGTCCGCGCCAAAGAAAACCTCGCCAGCACCACCGGCAGCACCGAATTCAACAAACGCCTGCTAGCCGCGTTCGACGCCCCGGTGCTGAAGGCCGACAAAGCGACCTTCGGCGTCCCCGGGGTCGAACTCCTGCCGAATCGCCTGCCCCCGCTGCGATCCGACCGCGCCACGCTCGTCGTCGGCAAACTCCCGGCTCCGGTGGCCACCTTGACCCTCAACCTCGAAGGCACCGTCGGCGAGAAGAAAGTCTCGATCGATGTCGCCGAGCGCCTGCCCGAGGCGAGCTCGGATCACTTCTTCCTGAACGCGATGCTCGAACAGTGGAAGTCGGCCGGATCGAAGGATGCCCCCGTGATCTTGGCCGCCGACCGCGCCTTGGCCATGGCCGGCGAACAGTTCCGCCTCTTCCGCGACGAATTCGTCGAACTCGGGATGAAAGCGATTTCCGCCGACCGCTTCGACCACGCCGAGAAACTGTTCCAAGCCGCCGCGAAGATCGACCCGGCCCACGCCGAAGCTCTCGCCGGCACGAAAGTGGTCGCGCAACTCCGCTCGGGCGAGTTGACCAAAGACAAGCTCCAAGATCGCGTCAATCAGAACCAAAAAGCCGGCCGGAAACTCATCGCCCTCCAAGAACCGGTTCCCGGCGGCGGCGTCGTCCCAGCTCCGGTCGTTCCCGCCGGCCCCGGCGGCATCGAACGGGCCAAAGCGGCCCGTGCCGCCGCGGATCAAGAAGCCCGCGCCATCGTCGAAGAAACGCTCAAGCAAGTCCGCATTTTGAAATCGGTGGACCCGGATCGCGCCCTCGAAGACCTCAAACGCCAACGCGAAACGATCCTGCTCAACAGCGACCTGTCGGACGACGTCCGCCGCCGGCTGACCTCCGACCTCGAAGCCTCGATGCGGGACGTCCAAGTGCAAGGCGCCGAAATCAAACGCCGGTTGTCGACCGAGCGTGATCGCATCAGCTCGGCCCGCTACAAACTCAACGAATTCGACCGTTTGCTCTCGCAAGAAGAGCAAACGAAAGCCCGCATCGACCGCTTCCGCGACCTGATGAGCCAAGCCCGTTACGAGCTGGCCTACCAAGAAGCCCAAGTGATGGCCCAAGAGCGCATCAGCCGTGGCTTGGCCGTCCCGCCGGAAGTCACCGCGACCTACCGCATCGGCCAATCGGCCACGAACCTTCGCGAATTCACGGAACTCAAACGGATCCGCGAAGACCGCTACCTCATGTGCATGCTGCAAGTGGAGAAGTCGTTCATCCCGTATCCGGACGAACCGCCGGTTCACTTCCCGCCGGCGCAAGTCTGGCGCGAACTGACGAAGAATCGCTCCGAGAAATACTCGACGTACGAAGTGGGCGGCGACCCGACCTCCCGCGAACGGATGAAACGCATCCGCTCGATCCTCGAAGATCAGCGCGTCTCCTTCCCGGATTCGCTGAAAGGCAAACCGCTCCGCGTCGTCAAGGAACAGATCGAGTCTCAATTCAACATCAAGATCCTCATCCGCGAAGACCTCTTCCGCATCCTAGACCCGGACTACGACCCGGAACGCGTCATCTTCAAACTCGACGCGATCCTCTCGGGCGTCACCCTCGGCAGCTTCCTCGACGTGGCTCTGCTCGACATCAAAGCCTCGTACATCGTCCGCCCGGAATACATCGAAATCACGACCCTCGAACAGCGCCTCGAAGAAAAGGTCACCCTCGCCTTCGCGGTCGCCGACCTCGTGCTCGCGATTCCGTCCTCGGTCAACCCGCAGACCCTCCAGCAGAACTCGGAGTTCCAAGCCTCGCAATTGTCGATCTTCGGCGTCGGCCAAGCCCAGCAGTTCGGCAACGCCGGTTTCGGCAACCAAGGGGGCTTCGGCGGCGGTGGCCAATTCGGCGGCGGTGGCCAATTCGGCGGCATGGGAGGCGGCGCCCTCGGCGGCGCTCTCGGCGGCGCCCTCGGCGCCGGCGGGATGCTTGGCATGGGCGGCGGCGGACTCGGCCAAGGCGGCGGGAACAACCTCGGCGTCGGCGGCGGCGTACTGGGGGCCGCCGGTGGCCAACTCGGCCAGTTCGGTAACCTCGGCGGCCAGTTCGGCATCCAGGGGAACGACCAGAGCATGTTCCTCACGGCCCTGATTCAAACCGTCGTCGCCCGCGGCGAATGGGACAACGTCGTCCCCGGCGTGCCCCCGCCCGCGGTGGGCCCCGGCGAAGACCCGGTCGCGACCACCGTGCCCGGGCCGCAACTGAACTCCCTCGGCTTCTACCCGCCGGTCCGGGCCCTCGTGATCCGCGGCTCCACCCGCTATCACCCGACCCAATCCTTCAAACTGAAGGTGCCCGGCGCCGGTGGCAACGTCCAAGCGAATCCGCGCCAAGGCGATCCGAATGTCTTCGCCCAAGCGAACGCCGGGCCGAGAATCCTCAACCCGAACGAAGATCCCCGCGCCCTGCTCAAGGCGACCAGGGGCAACCCGAAGGAAATCTGGCAACAGGCGTTCGCCAACAACATCAACGACCCGATGCTCATCGTCAACACGGTGGACATCATGAACGACGCGAAAGAGCACGACCACACGACCGAAGCCCTCAAGGCGACGATCCGCCACGGCCGCGCCAACGCGAGCTGGACGCACGAAGCCCTCGCCATCGCACTGCAAGCGAGCAAAGCCTCGACGTCCGAAGTCGAACGCGCCACGCTCTCCGGCATCGACCTCGATCCGAAGAACGCCAAGGAATACATCAAGGCCGCGAAGTCGGAGAGCGAACTCGGCAATCAAACCGCCGCGATCGACCTCTGCAAGCGGGCCGCGACCTTGGAACCGAACCTGCCGGACGCCTACGCCAACGCCCTCGTCTACGTCGAGCGTTCCGGCGACATCGCCACCGACGTCGTCGGCTGGGCCACGACGAACTTGATGAAACGCGATTGGACGAACGACGGCGTCGATTACACGAAGCAAACCAAGGATCGCGTCGCCAAGATCGCCAAGAAACTGACCGACGCCGGCCGCGGTGCCGACGCCGATACGGTGAACAAAGGCTTGAACCAATCGAAGAGCCGCGACCTGCTCGTGGAACTCCGCTGGCAGGGCCAAGGCGACCTCGACATGAGCGTCGCCGAACCGAGCGGTTCGACCGCCTCGGCCACCGCCAAACGCACCAGCGGCGGCGGCGTCCTCAAGAGCGACCTGCTCGAACAGGGCGACGACGACCGCACCGAAATCTACTCGGCCGGCGAAGCCTTCCCCGGCACCTACAAAGTGACCGTGAAGACCAGCTTGGGCCGCGCCGTCGGCAACAAGGCGTTGGTGAAAGTCACGAAGTTCCCCGGCACCCCGAAGGAATCCTTCGAGATCTTCACCGTCGATATGGCGAACCCGAAGCCGATCGAATTCAAACTCGATGGCGGCACGCGTAAGGAACTCGCCGAAATCCCGACCGATGACTCGGAAGCCCGCCAACTGACGACGGCCGCGCCGAAGTCGTACGTGCCCAACGGCATCGGTGGCGGGGTCGGCTTGGCCAACCCGGACCTCACCGTCTTAACCGGCGGCAACTCGGGTTCGAACATGCCGATCGTTACGCCGTCCGTGGAAACCAAGTTCGACAGCATCTCGCCGGTGCTGCCGGGCGTCCGCGTGGTCGGCAGAGTGTCGAGCGACCGCAGCATGCTCGAATACACCGCTAGCGCCGTGTTCACCGGCCCGGCCGTGGACATCCCGATGCCGAAAGTGAACCTACTTCCCGGCTCGGATCGCAGCAGATAATCGATGGTTCCCATGCGGATCCCACACCGGCCCGGCTTCTCCTACGGGGAAGCCGGGCCGGTGTCATTTCCCCCGCAACGCCAATGGAGATGTTTAGTTTCGATCCTCATCGATTCTTCACATTCCTTACGCTCGTTCTTCACAGACGGATCTTACAAATGCCGGTGACGGTTTCGCTTCCATTTTTCGAACGGAGTTTCATCATGCGTCAGTCGGCTCGTCGGGGGGCGTTTACGCTCATCGAACTGCTGGTCGTGATCGCGATCATCGCCATCCTCATCGGCCTGCTCTTGCCCGCCGTCCAGAAGGTCCGCGAAGCGGCCGCTCGGATGAGGTGCACCAACAACCTGAAACAACTTGGACTCGCAGCGCACAACGTCGAAAGCTCGACGGGCACCTTCCCGCCAGGCGTACCTCGGTTCAATCAAACATTGGCCGAAAACGCACCGCACAATGCAATCTTACCCAGACCTTCAGGTTGGGCGAGTCCTCCGGCGCCGACGACTTTCGCCGAAGGTTTAGGCAACCCCGCCAATGTCGCGGCCTCCGACCCGCCACTATGGTGGTTCACCGGTAACCAAGCTTGGAGCGGCGAAGCCCGCTGTTACGGGCCGAGCTGGCCGTTCCACATTATGGCCGAGATTGAGCAAACCGCACTCGCCACAAGACTGGCTTCGCAGATCACCGATCCGATCACCAGCACTGACTTATACGAAGCCAATCCAGCGGATAACCTCGACGGCCAACCGCTTCGCCGGGCCGACCGAGACTACCAATCGACTCTCGCCAAGCGAATATTGCTTTGCCCAAGTTCACCGCACAACCCGGACTTCATGCTCAATGACAACTCCCTTGAAAACCTGATGAAGTCCAATTACGTCGGCTGCTTCGGCGGCAACACAGTAGGCAACTCAGCTTCGTACGGCGGCGGATCGGCAGCGTCCGGTGTGTTCAATCTCGTACAGGTTAAAAAATGGCCCACAACCGCTCGGTTGGGAATCGGCAAAGGGGCGACCATCGTCGGAGTAACCGACGGAACCTCGAACACCGTTCTCTTCAGCGAAGTCCTTCCGTTCAATGATCCTCTCGACGGTCCTAACTCGACCAGCTCGGGTCGGAATCGCGACGGTCGTGGCACTGTTCTACACCCCGGGCCCGGCGGCAACATGTTCACCACGTTCACGCAGCCCAACTCCTCTACCGGGGATAGCATGTTCTACTGCGACCTGCGCATTCCCACCACGAATCAAGATAAACTGGCGTGCACGCAGAACCGCGTGGACGGTAACCAATGGGCCGCCGCCCGTAGTAAACACACTGGTGGCGTCAACGCTTGCTTCGCAGATGGCAGTGTGCGATTTATCCGCGAGAGTATCGCCGTCGGGACTTGGCAAGCGATGGGAACGAAGACCGGCGGCGAAGTCGTCTCCGAATGACATTTATAGCTGCTGGCGACAGCGGTCGCCCGCAGCATTCATCCTATCTCAATGTTGGAGTGCGTGCGATGCGCTGCGTGATTGAGTTCTGCTTGATCCTGAGCTTCCTGTTTGCACTTGGCTGTGGTTCATCCGACACTCCCATAGCACCCGATTTCGGCGGGGAAGATGGTAAGCAAATCGCAGCTGTCGTCGATCGCATGAACGATGAAAGCAATACAGTGTCGCGTCTGAAAGAATCTTTTGCCAGCGGCACAACCATCGAGAAAAAGCAAACCAAAACGTATTCGCAGTACCGCTACGACTTGAAGAGCAAAGTCAGCGTCAACGGCGACACGGCTACGGGCACCGTCACGATTGAAAAGAACGCCGGTGGCGATCCCGTGGAAAAAGAATGGATCTTCGTCAAAGAAGGCGACAAATGGAAGATCAAGTCCGCACCGCTACCGTAACCGCATGACCACCCCTGCTCCGCTCGTCAGTCCACCACCCCAACCCGCGTCTGCCGCCGCGGGTTGGATTGTCTCGCCCGCATTCGACCTGCTCTTCCTCGCCAACCTCGGCTGGCTGCTGCTGCTCATCCCCGGCATCGCCCTGGCCGATGGCAGCGTTCATACCGAGTTCTGGCAGCTCTACTTCCTGACGACCCCGCACCGCTGGCTCACACTGATCCTCGTCGCCTCAGACCCGGATCGACGGGTCGGGCGGCACCGCCTCTTCCTCGGCTTCGCCGTCGTCGCAGCACTGCTCGTCGGGGCCATCTGGGGCTTCACCGGCTCGCTCACCTGCCTGTTGCTCGTCGATTACATCTGGAACGCGTGGCACTTCGCCTCGCAGCACCAAGGTGTGCTGCGGATGTACGCCCGCAAGTCCGGCGGCGGCCCGGAGTGGCTCGAACGCCACGGCCTGCGGCTGTTCGTCGTCTACACGATCCTCCGCACGGCCGGGTGGAGTACCGGCTGGCTCGAAGCCGACAGCGTCACCAAAGGGTGGATGAACGCCGCGGACCTCGCCTGCTTCGGCATCCCCGCAGCGATCCTGCTGTTGAACCTCAAAGGTGCGAGCCGTGCGCGACTTCCCAAGATCATCTACCTCGTCAGTCTGCTCGGCCTGTACTGCGGATTGCTCCTGAGCCTGCGGAGCGACTGGCGGATGGGCGTCTTCGCGCTCACCGCCGCGAGTTCGACCTTCCACGCCGTGGAATATTTGGCCGTGGTCAGCCACTACGCCCGGCGGCGCACGAGCCTCGGCAGCGACGGCCTCTTCCGCAAGATGGCCCTCAATTGGGTCGTGCTGCTCGGGGCGTACATGCTCGCATTGGGCCTCATCGGCATCTGGGCGGCGCAGCCGAGCAGCGGCGTCACGCGGGCTTGGCTCGCCATCAACACGTGGGCCGCGTTCCTGCACTACACCTACGACGGCTTCATTTGGAAGCTCCGCCGGCCCGACACCGCTCGGGCTTTGGGGGTTACGCCGTGACCGGTCGCCAACTCTTCGCGTGGTCTCTCGCTGCGATTGTTCCCGGCCTCGCCCTTTGGTTCGCGGCTCCGCCGGATCGCGGCGACGTCGGCCTCGCGGTCGCCCCGTTCGGTTGGCCATCGATGGTCGCCGTGCACTTGCTCGCGGCGCTGCCGTTGGCCGTGGCGTTGGGGAATCGGTCGCGCGGTTGGTTCGTCAGTGCGGGCGAGGGGATTCCGCCGTGGGCACCGGCGATCATCGGAATTATCTTTGCGGCTATCGCTTATTATCAAGCTCAGGACATCGGCGAAGTCCTGACCGAATGGGGCTTTGCGATGCGTGCCATCGCCCGCACATTGGGCTGCGTGTTACTGGCTTGGCCTTGGTGCCTGATTGCGGCGGATTCGCCGGGCCGGGTCTGGATGCTATTATTCACGGCGATTGCGGCCTTCGCCCTGCCCGCGATCCACGCCGATGCCTTGGCCGACAAGGGCATCCGCGAAGGAAGCGATCTGCTGCTGCAAGACCGGCTCGTCGCCGCGCGGCCGCAGTGGATTGCCGTCGGCGACCTCGCGCCGTTTCGGCTGTCGCCGGGTTTCAAAAAGCCGACGACCCCGCCTGAGGTCGTGAAACTGCTCGATGCGGACATCGCGAAGATATCGAAGGCGGTCGAAGGCGGATTGCCGGCGAAGATCTCGGCGAAGGGGAAGTTCGACTACACCGGGGCGCTGTTGAACCTCGACCGCGCCGCGGAAGCCGAGGCGATTCTGCGAACCTTGCCGGCGGATCCGGCGGTGTCGCGACGGCTCGCGGAAGCACTGAGCCGCCAAGGGAAGTTCCTCGAGAGCGACGACGTCGTGCGGCCGCTGCTCGATTCCCCGGATGCGATCACGCGGCGAGGCGTGTACGAGCAACTGGCCCGCAATGCCAGCGACCGCCACGACCAAGCCGAAGTCGCGCGGCTGCTGTCCGAGGCGATCGCAAAAGTGCCGGAGTTCGCGGGGTATTTCCAATTCCAACTCGGCCGGCACTTCAGCCAAACCGGCCGGCCCTTCGAGGCGCTGGCGGCATTCGACCGGGCCGAGCAACTCGATCCGAAGATGGCGCCCCTGGCGGAACCGTACCGCGGGTCGATCCGCGAGCACACTCCCGGTTGCCTCATCGGCCGCTGATGTGGGTCAACGACAAAACCCCGCCTCACGGTGGGGTTTCGCATTTTTCGCTCACTTGCTACTCGGCAGATCGGGCGGTAGCAGAAGCATGTTCGGCGGCATCGGCGACGAGAATGTCGGCCGGGCGGTCGGGTTGCCTTTGGTCGGTGCGGGGCGGTCGTCGCTGCGCGGGGTCGAGCCCCGGGCGGTGCCGAGCACCGGTGGCTCGAGTTGCGGCAGGCCCGGCCCGGCGCTGGTGCGGAGATCGTAGCCGCGCGATTCCCCCGTGCCTTTATTCAGCGAAGCGACCGAGCCGCCACCGCTGACCTTGGAACGCGACGCCAGATCGGCCGGGGGCTTGCGGAGCGAGTCGATCCACTTCACCTGCAGGTTGTCGACGCTGTCGAAGTCGTAGTGGGTGGCGACGGCCTTCTCCCAGTTTTTGTTCCCCTTCTGCATCCCCGTTTCGAGGAAGTCGAGGAACTTCTTGCGGCCCTTCAACCCGCCGCCGCCGAGCGCGATGAGGTAGTCCGAAACCGAATAGCCTTGGGCGTAGAGCACGATCATGTCGCGGGGGTATTCCTTCATGGCGAAGAGAATCCGCAGCGGAATCCCGCGGCCCGCATTCAAGAATTCCCGGCACTTCACATCGTGGTCGAGCCGTTCTTTATCGTTCTCCGAAAGCACCGAGCCGCCTTCATCGGCCCAGCGCGGCACCGCTTGGCCGAAGTGGTACGCCAGCACCGTGTGCGTGATCTCGTGCGGCAACACGCTGTCGAGCAGTTGCTTGACGCTGCCGAATATCTTCATCTCTTGGGAGAGCACGCCGGCCTTGGCATCGGAGAAGGTGAACGTGGTGGCCCCGCCGGTGCGGCCTTCGGTGATCTCGATGGCGAGAGGGCACTTCTGCGACCAGTTCGGCATTTCCTGGCCGAGCCAGTCGCGGGCCTTTTCCTCGCGGTATTTCTCGGCGTATTCGCCGAAAGTCTTGGCGAGTGGCTTCGTCGGCGCGCGGACGACGAAGTTCTCGGTGACGTAGCGCTCGTCGGCGCGGGCCGAGGAAACGGACAGAATGACGGTGCTGGCCAGAGCCAGGAGTAGCGACCGACGAAGTGTCATTCCTTTGACCTCCGTGGAGTGGATCGAACGCCAGTTGTTGACGCCGGACCATCGTGGTGGCGTCGGAAGTGTACAGTGCAATGCGGGTGCCAAGCATGGGAAGCGACCGTCGCGCGGGGAAGTGTTGTGAAGTAAAGTGCGTGCGGCGCAACCTTTCGGGTTTGGGGCGACGGCGCCGATTCGCGCGGGGCCCCGTGCGACCGCTGTAACTTGTACCGTTTACCCCGCCGGTGACGGAAAGGTTCGCCGGAGCGTGTAAGAAGTACAAATGGTTCGTGGAGACCGAGAATTCAGTTTCGCTTTCGGAGCTTTCGGAGCTTTCAGCGAGGGGGGTATGCAGAATGACCGAAACTGAAACCATAAATCTGACACCCTCCGCCAGAGTCCGCGGGCGCACCCGAACAGAATCCACATCAAGGGCACGCGGAAATCGCATTCGGCTACAATGGAGGGGGCTGCCATCGCGAGCGACCGAGAAATCACATGGCTTTCAGCGAATTCACACTCGATACCGCGCTGAAGTCGCTCGGCGTCAGTGTCCGTGAAATCGACATCTTTCCGCAGCTCGTGCCTGCGGTGGTTCCGGCTTGGCTTCCCGATTGGCTGGCGCGGGGAACCCGGCTCGCCTTGATCAGCGAGAAAGCCCGCAGCGAATTCATCGTTGTGCCGGTGCTTTTGGCCGCCAAAGAGTTGAGCGGCGGTCGCTTGGCTATTTTTTCCGGGCAGCGGCTCGATGTCGATCCGAGCCGTGGATTGATCGGCGAATGCGATTTCATCCTCGCCTTGGGGCCATCGGTTCCCCCGCTCCGGTCGCCGATCGCCGCCATCGTCGAAGCCAAGAAGAACGACGTCGAGGGAGGACTGGGACAGTGCGTCGCCCAGATGGTCGCCGCGCGAGAGTTTAACGCGGCAGCAGGACGATCGCCCTTATTACCGGTCTACGGATGTGTGACGACCGGCGAAGCTTGGCAATTTTTGAAACTGGCCGACGGGGTAGCCGAACTCGACGCTCGGCGCTTTTACCTCGACAACCCGGCGGGTATCCTCGGAGCAATTTCGGCCGTCGTCGCCGATACCGCAAGGAACCCGTAAGCAGGTTTCGTGCGTTCTCCGCTAACATCTTCCATTGCCCGCTGCCCGGAGCCAGCAGATGACCGATGAAACCGTCCGCGTGCCGACGCGGACCGAAGTGCCCGTCGCCGATACTTGGGACCTCACGACCCTGTTCGAAACCGATGCCACATGGGAAGCGGCCTTCGGCGTCTGGTCGAACGAACTCGAGCTGTTCGCGCAGTACCGCGGTCGACTCGGGGAATCCGCATCGGTGTTGCTCGACTATTTGAAGTTCGAGACCGAGTACGAATGCAGCGGAGATCGCCTCGGCACGTTCGCGTTCCTCAAAGAGACCGAAGACCTCGGCAACTCGGTTTACCAGGGCATGAAGGCCCGCTACCTCGGCATCGCGGCCAAGGCCAACGAAGCGAGCAGCTTCAGCCGGCCCGAGATTCTCGCGCTTCCCGAAGCGACACTCGCGGCGTTTCTCGCCGATCCGTTCCTTGCCGAGTATAAGCTCCTTCTCGAACGTGTCGTCCGCTACCGACCGCACACGCTGAGCGACAAGGAAGAGCGTCTGCTGGCCTTGCAGTTGGAATCGTCTCAGACGGCGCGGGAAGTCTTCGGGCAACTCACGAACACCGACATGAAGTTCGGCATGCTGTCGATCGACGGCCGAACCATCGAACTCTCGCATGCCACCTACGCCAGTTGCTTGGAGAAGCCGAACCGCGAGTTGCGCAAGGCGGCCTTCCAACAGTACTACGCCGAGTTCGCCGATCACGCGAACACGCTGGCCACGACGCTAGCGGGGAGCGTGAAGCAGGACGTCTACAACGCGAAAGTGCGGAACTACCCGAGCGCCCGCGTGGCGTCGCTGTTTCCGGATCAAGTCCCGCTGAGCGTCTACGACAACTTGATTACGGCGGTGCGGGCGAACCTGCCGGCGGTGCACAAGTACTACGCTGTGCGCCAGCGGGCGATGGATCTGCCGAAACTTCACTTCTACGACACGTACGTCCCGATTCTGACGGAATTCCGCAAGGTCACACCGTGGGACGACGCCGTCGAATTGGTGCTGAAATCGCTGAAGCCACTGGGGAAGGATTACACCGACACGCTGGCCATGGGGCTGCGCGGCCGCTGGTGCGACCGCTACGAAAACAAGGGTAAACGCAGCGGAGCCTTCAGCAGCGGCTGCTACGATAGCGATCCGTTTATTTTGATGAACTACAAGCCGGATGTGCTCGACGACGTCTTCACGCTGACCCACGAAGCGGGGCACAGCATGCACACGAACTACAGCAAAGAGCAACCGTACCAGTACGCCAACTACACGATCTTCGTCGCCGAAGTCGCGAGCACGTTCAACGAGCAACTTTTGACGCGGACGCTGATGGAACGCGCCAGCAGCGACCGCGAACGGGCCTACTACCTCAACAAAGAAATCGACAGCATGCGGGCGACGATCGTCCGGCAGACGATGTTCGCGGAGTTCGAAAAGATCATCCACGAGCAAGCCGAGGCGAACGAGCCGCTGACGCTCGACGCTTTGAGAGCGACCTACCGCGCACTTTTGGAAACGTACCTCGGGCCGGGGATGACGCTCGACGACGAGCAGAGCCTCGAATGCCTGCGGATTCCGCACTTCTACGGGGCGTTTTACGTGTACAAGTACGCCACGGGCTTGGCGGCCGCGATCGCGCTGTCGCAGAAGGTGTTGAAGGGCGGCCCGGCCGACTTGGCGGCGTACTTGAACTTCCTCCGCGGCGGCAGCAGCCAAGATCCGTTGGATCTGCTCCGCGGCGCCGGGGTCGACTTGGCAACGCCCGAACCGGTGGACGCCGCGTTGAAACACTTCGGCGAGATCGTGGACGAACTCGATGGCCTGTTGAAATGAGGTCACTGATTTTTCGGCCCGGTGGGCCGAAGGATCGTCGGTGCCTCTTTGGTGAATCATCTTCCTCACGAACTTCCACCATGACCCATCCGTACCGACTGATCGACGAAGCCGCGGTACCCAGCCCGGCGCTGATTTTCTTCCCCGAGATCATCCGGCGGAACATCGCCGAGGTGATCGCCATGGCCGGCGGGCCGGGGCGGTTGCGGCCCCATTGCAAGACGCACAAGACGTTGGAACTCACGCGGATGCAGCTCGACGCGGGTGTGCTGAAGCACAAATGCGCGACCCTCGCCGAGGCCGAGATGCTGGCGATGGCCGACGCGCCGGAGGTGCTGATCGCCTACCCCCTCGTCGGTCCGAACATCCACCGCTTCGCCAAGCTGATTTTGAAATATCCGCGCACCGAATTCGCCGCCATCGCCGACCACCCCGCGATGGTGCAGGCGCTGTCGGCCGTCGTCAGTGCCAACGGGTTGTCAGTGGAAGTGCTCGCCGATATCAACGTCGGACAGGATCGCACGGGCATCGACCTCGCCGGCGCCGCGGAACTGGTCCCGCTCATCGCCCGCAGTCCCGGCCTCCGGCCCGGCGGGCTCCACGTCTACGATGGCCACAACAACATGGAGCACCACGAAGACCGCGAAGCGGCGGTGCGGGCGCTCCTCACGCCGGTATTGACCTTGCGGGCGAAGCTGGAGAAAGCCGGGTACCCGGTGCCGCGCATCGTCTGCGGCGGAACGCCGAGCTTTCCGATTTACGCTGCCATCAAAGATGTGCCCGGATTGGAGTGCTCGCCCGGAACCTATGTTCTCCACGACTTCGGTTACGGATCGAAGTACGCGGACCTCGGCGCGGTGATGCCGGCGGCGGTGCTGCTGACGCGCGTGATCAGCAAGCCGACGGCCAACCGCGTGACGCTCGACCTCGGGACGAAAGCCGTGGCCAGCGACCCGCCGGCCGGGAAACGGGTACAACTGCTGGAGTTCGCCCCGCACACGCCGGTGGGCCACAACGAAGAGCATTACATCGTCGAGACGGCCCACGCCGACCGCTACCAACCGGGCGATGTCGTCTACGCGATTCCGGCGCACATTTGCCCGACGGTTGCTTTGCACAAAGAAGCGCTGATCGCCGAGCAGGGCTTGATCGTCGGCAGTTGGCCGATCATCGCCCGGGACCGGGTACTGACGGTGTGACTTCGGAATCGAAGCGAACCCCGCAGACGCGCGACGTTGAACGCGCGCTGCGCTCAGCCGGGTTCGTGCAGTCCGACGCGTATCGCTACAACTCGGCCGCCATCCGCCTCCGCGTGATCGATCCCCGATTGCAGGGCTGAAGATCGCGGAACCCGATGCATTAATCGAACCGATTTTGGAGACGTTGCCCGTAGAAACCCAAGGCGACATCATGTCGGTTTTCACCTTCGCCCCTTCCGAGGTCCTCGCGGATCCTAACACGAACAGCGAAGATTCCTTGAGAAACCGACTTCAAAACCTGGAATTCGACGACCCCAGTCCTTCCATGCTCTGATTCACCGCCACGACCGGCAACGCCGGCTTCGGTTGGTTCAATTTGAACAGCAAAGGCATCAGCACCACCACGGTCATCACGCCGAACACGAGTGCCAACCCGATGGCGTGACCGGCGAGGTACTGCAATATCGGCCAAAAGGCGGTGAACCACGCCGCGAACATCAACAGGTTGAGGGCCATCGCCACGATCAGCGTGCCACTGCTGGGGGCCATGACCTTGTTCGGGGTTTCCCCTTCCAAAAACCGCGAACCGGCTTTCTCTTTGAACAACTTGTTGTCGGTGCTGTAGACCTTGCCGATGCGGGGTTCGTCGCGCATCTCGGCGTCGAAGCGGACCTTCTTGCCCTCAGGATCCGGCACCATCATCGCCACCGTGATGTAGCCGCCGCCGGCATCGGCGAGTTTGAACCGTTGTCCGCCGTCATCGACGAAAATCGGCTCCTTGGTTCCGGTTTGCAGTTTGAAGGGAACCGACTTTTCGTCCTTCGTGTTGACTCCGTACCGGATGGCGTCGAATTCTTTGATGTCTTTCTCCCCGGTCGGGTTGAACTCGAAGAACGTGCCGTACTTATTTTCGGAATCGGCGCGCGTGTTGAAGTAAGTCCACATCGTCAAATAGCAAGCGAGCGCCAAACCCGCCGTGAGCGCCCGCAGCGGGAGCCGGCCCGCCGGCATGCTGTAGAGATAGCCCTGCAAAAACAGGGACAAACCCCAAAAAGCCGCGGTGAAGGCGAGCGTGAGGACGGCGAGCGTGACGACGAGAACCACGGTGGCACCCCGGTGCGGGCGGAAAGGTCTTGGCTTTATAGCGGAATTGGCCAACCGTCGAACCCGGTCCCTCGTCGTATTGTCACGGGAACCTACGCGCTGTTGCCGGTGGTGTTAGACTAACCCTGTACGAGTCGTCTGAATAGGTTGTGGGCGACCGGGCTTCGGTTCGGATCGGTTTGTAACCTGACGTAACCCGAACCGGTTTTCTGCTTGTAGTCGCCGTGCCGAGTTGCCAGAATACTAATCCGAGCGGATCCCGAGTTCGGCCAGGCCAACGAAGAGAGCACACATGCGAACGATGAACTTCCGCGCCGTGGTTCTGGTCGCCGTGATCGCGGGACTGGGCACCGCCTTGTTCACCACGCGGACGGCGGTCGGCCAGCAACAACTCCAAGTTCAAATACAACCTGCGCCGCCCATCGGCCCCGGCGGCGAAGAGCCACCCAAGAACCTGATCGAGAAGTTTACGTTCCCCGAAGACCGCGATACCAACCTCAAGTTCGAGGCGGTGCTCGATTACCTCAACGTCAAGAACGATAAAAAAATCGAATGGCCGACGGTCGTCAAGCTCGCCCAAGGGTTGCTCGACGCCAAGAGCGACTTCTTTTACCAGTACCAAGAAAAAGACAAGCGCCGCGTGAGCGTGAAGGACGAAATCGGCCGGCTCATCGGCACCTTCACCAAAGACGGTCGCGAGTTCTACCAACTGACGTACGGCCCGCCTGCCGATGGCGATCTCAAGACCGCGACCCAGAGCGGGTACGATGTCGCCAAGATCGCGGTCGTGTCGCAGAAGTACTTCAACACGAAAGCCGGGGCGCAAGCCACTCTGCTGCTCGCCCGGATCAATTTAGAATTCGGCAACTTCCCCGAAGCCGCCCACGGATTTCAACGGCTGCTGGCGCGATCCGATGTCGATGAAGTGCTTGATTCCAAGGCGTTGTTCCAAGCGACCGTCGCGCTCCGCCGGGCCGGGGAGACCCGCCGGCCCGAACTGCTCACGAACTTGTGGGATAAGATCGAAAAGAAATTCCCCCGCGACGGGGTCGTGTTCGGCAACAAGACCTATTCCCTCGAGAACCTGAAGGCCGAATACGACCGGAACATCGAGTTCCTCTACGGAAAAGTGAGTGCCGCCCACATCGCGATGAAAGGCGGGGACATGACCCGCGCCGGCGTCTCGGACGCCGGGGCGCCGTTTCTCGATCCTCTGTTCAGCGTTCCGGCGCTCTTCCGCACCGAAGACGCCAACCAAAGCGCCGGGGCGACCTTCGTTCGCCAGAACATCGAAGCCGCCTACAAACGGGCCATCCAACAGAAGAAACAATTGCTGCCGTCGTTCTTCCCGGTGACGGCGCCGAACATGATCATCTTCCGCGGTTACGACGGCACGTACTCCTTCTACACGAAGGACGGCGTCGGGCCGACGGGCAAGCCGTACCGCACCGGCGATCTCGCTTGGTTCTCGCCGTGCAAGGGCGGCGCCCAAAGCCTGTGGGCCGCGGACGACTCGGTGAACTCCCCGGAGAAAACCAACGTCACCGGCTGGTGGCAGCAATACTGGCAAAACCAAATGCCGAGCGTCCTGTTCGAAAACCCGTTGCTCGGCAGCCTGAGCCATGACGGCAAGTACGTCTACTCTATCGACGACCTCGCGGTGCTGCCGTACCAGCAGAACGGCTACGACCAATGGGGCGGCGGCATGCCCCAGCCGGGCATGAACGGACCCAAGGGCATGAAGGACTACAGCCGCCTCGTGGCGGTGGACATCGAGACCGGCTCGCTCGCTTGGACCCTCGGCGGGTTGGGCGCCGCGATCAAATCGGAAGAGGAAGAGAAGATCACGAGCGCCGCGAAACTCATGGAAAACAGCTACTTCATGGGTGCACCGCTGCCGATCAACGGCAAGCTTTACACCCTGTACGAACGCGATGGCTACCTCAAGATGGCCTGCCTCGATCCGCACAAGTCCACGATTCCGCCGGCCGTCAACGGCCGGGCCAGCACGCCGGTGCCGGAATTGATCTGGGTGCAGAACTTGGGCCGGGCGAATAACCCGATCAAGCAAGATTCGCTGCGGCGGATCCAATCGTCGTTCATGGCCTCGGCCGACGGCGTGATCATCTGCCCGACCAACTCCGGCGCCGTGATCGCCGTCGATATCAACGCCCGCAGTCTGCTTTGGGCCCACACCTACGCCGCCGGCGACGCCCGCGGCGAAATCGGGCCCGGCGGCGGAATGCGCCCGGGTCGCCCCTTCCCCGGCGGCGGCTTCGGCCAAGCATTGCCGAACGAACGCTGGCGTTCGTCCAACCCGATCATCGTCAACGGCCGAGTGATCATGAGCTCGTACGACTCGGATCAAGTCCAGTGCCTCGATTTACGGACGGGCAAACTGATCTGGTCGGAAGCCCGCCAAGTCGACGATATGTACATCGGCGGCGTCGTGGCCGGGAATGTGATCGTCGTGGGCCGCGGCTCGGTCCGGGCGATCAAGCTCGTGGGGACCAAAGACGAGAAGACCGGCCGCGAAGCCGCGGTCGCCGCGTGGAAAGAGCCTTTGAAGATCGGATCTCCGTCCGGGCACGGCGTGCCGAGCAAAGACGGCCTGTATTATCTACCGGTCGTCGGCGATCCGGACAAACCCGATTCGACCATGCCCGCCGTCTGGGCCATCTACGCCGATACGGGCCTGCCCAAAGCGAAGACCCCATTCCGCCGTAAAGAAGTCAACACCGGGGTCGCGCAAGATTCCCGGTTGTCGCTCGGGAACCTGCTCTTCCACGACGGCATGATGTTCTCGCAATCGGCCACGGAAATCAGCGCGTTCCCGCTGATCGAAGTGAAGAAGGCCGAGATGGACGCCTTGCTCAAGAAAGATCCGAACAACCCCGAAGGACTGACGTCCCGGGGCGAGCTGCTGTTGGACGAAGGCAAGCTCAACGACGCGATCGCCGACTTCAAGAAGGCCGAATCCAACAAGCCGACGGAATCGACCACGCGCAAGATCAATCAGAAACTGTACGTCGCGTACACCGAAATCCTGCGGGCCGACTTCGCCGCTGCGAACAAATTCCTCCCGGAATACAAGAAACTCTGCGACTTTGCGATCACCGCAGAAGAAGGTACGCCCGAGCGAGCGCGGGAGATTGAAGAGCAGATCCGCCGCAAAGGCCTGTTCTACAGCCTCGTCGCCAAAGGCTGCGAGAAGGAAGGCCGCTTGGTCGAAGCATTCGACAACTACCGCGCCTACGCCGCCCTCGGCGAAAAGGGCCGCCTGCTGCCGGTGCCCGAAGACGCCAACACGCTGGCGCTCTCGTCGGTCTGGGCCAGCGGCCGCATCGACGCCATGATGCGGGCCGCCAAGGACGACGCCGTCCGCAAGCCGCTCGAGGAGAAAGTCTCCAAGGAATGGGATACCGTCCGCGGTGCGAACGACCTCGTTCAACTCGAAAACTTCGTGAAGACCTTCGGTCCCTACTTCGCCTCCGGCCGCGAAGCCCAATTCCTGCTCGCCGAGCGATTGATGCTCACGAACAACGACGACGACAAACGCAAGGCCCAATCGCACCTGCTGAACCTCATCGGCGATGCCGCCGACACCAAAGACGGCAAAGCCTCGGCCGCGCGGGCCACCGAAGCCTTGGCCCGGCTGCTCACGAGCCGGAACATGATGGAAGACGCCGTGGGGATGTACTCCCGCTTGGGCCTCGAATTCCCGACCGTCGCCGTCCGCGACGGCAAAACCGGGGCCGACATCTACGGCGACATCATCACCGACAAACGCCTGCTGCCGTCGCTCGAACCGGCCCGCACCATCAGCTTGAGCAAATACAAAGTCGAGAACACCCCCGGCAACAACGGCAACTACCGCGGCCCGTCGATGGCGATCATACCGGACGGCGATCTGTTGCCGTTCTTCAAACGCCACCGGCTCAGCTTGGATCAAGACCAGAACACGGGTCTGCAAGCCTTCAAGGTGTTCGACCGGGTCACGGGCGAAGAGCGATGCAAATTCACGGGCATGCAGAACGTGCAGATGTACAACAACAACGGCCAGCCGACCAACACGAATTCCGTCCGCATCGCCCAAGCCAGCGGTCACTTGCTCATGCTCCACGTCGGGCAATTCGTCTACTGCTACGACCTGTCGCAGGAGAAGGGCAAAGAACTCTGGAAGCAAAACCTACTCAACCAGGACGTTTTGCCGAACGGGAATTTGCAGATGGATCCGACCCCGAGCACCGACGGCGATGTCACTTTTCGCACGCCAGACGGCTGGGTGTTCCGCCTCGGCAAGTCTTCGGTGCTGCAATCGTCGTACGCCGCCGTGCTCACTCGGGACGGTTTGTTCGTGCTCGATCCGCGCACGGGCACCAAACTCTGGAGCCGGGCCAATATCTCGGGCCGGGCTTCGGTCTTCGGCGATGCCCGCCACATTTACTTGGTCGAAGCCAGCTCCACCGGCACGACCTCGCGAATTCTGCGGGCTTCGGACGGTGCTACCGTCGAAGGTATCAAAGACTTCGGAGCCATGGTCAGCGGTCCGAACCGGCTCGCCATGTTCGGCCGGCAAATCCTGCTCGGCGAACCGGGCACGAAAGATGCGCCCCGCAAGCTCCGCTTGTATGACATCCTCGAAGGCAAAGACGTCTGGAGCAAAGAATTCCCGGCCGACTCGGTCGTACTGAAAACCCACGACCCGGAACTCACCGGCATCGTCACCGTCGAAGGGGCCATCCAAGTGCTCGCCTCCAAGACGGGGAAAGTCCTGCTCGAGGGCAAAGTCGATGCGCAGAAGCTCGACGATCACCTCAAGATCGCCGGCAAGGTCGCCCTCAAAGACCCTTTGCTGATGGCCGACTCCGAGCGGTTCTACGTCTTCTTGAACAAGGACGACAAAGGCGGTAACGTGAACGTGTTCTGGGGACAAGCTCAGGTGAAGACGGCCCCAGTCAACGGCGCCTGCTACGCATTCGACCGGACCACCAGCAAACGGCTCTGGTACACCGACACTCAGTTCAACCGCCAGCAAATCTGCGTCGAACGGTTCGAAGACATGCCGTGCATTGTCGGGTCCAACCCATCGTACGTCGATCCCGATTCCAAAGTGCCCAATAACGGCCAATACCAACACCAAGTTTTGGCCGTGGACAAACGCACGGGCGTACTCAAACTCTACAAGAACAACCCCCCGGGTAACGGGCAATTCCAAACCCTAAACTACGACGCCAAGACCGGCGGCTTCGAGTTCTGGAACTACAACCTCCGGGTGAAAATCAGCGCGGAATAAATGCGAAAACCGTCCGCCGGCGATTCCCAGCGCCGGCGGATTTTCTTAGAATTCACCACGTCGATCGCGCCCCTCTCCCACCTGCGCGGTCATTTGTTGCCCACCGCGTGACAGAAATGTCCCCGCGGTTCGTCTTACCCATGTTCGCCCGTTTCCGCCGTGGAGTAGGCTATGCTGTCGTCTCAATTGCGCACCGCCGCAATCCCCGCGCTCGTGGCACTGGCGCTGTTCGTCGGCTCCGTGCCGCCGGCGAATGCGCAAGATAAAAAGAAAATCAACACCGACGACATGGTCGAGAAGGGCCTCGAGTACCTCAAGAAGAGCCAAAACCCGGACGGCCACTGGGACGCCGGCGGCGGCAGCTACCCGACCGTGATGACGGCCCTCGCCGGCATGGCCCTTTTGATGGAAGGCAGCACCCTCCGCGAAGGCAAATACAGCGATAACCTCGTCAAGGCCGTCGATTGGTTCCTGACGCGTTCTCAGAACAATGGCCTCCTCGGCAACCCGCAGAATCCGACGGAATCGTCCCGCTACATCTACGGCCACGGCTTCGGCCTCATGTTCTTGTCCTGCGTGTACGGCGAAGAAGAAGACGCCAACCGCCGCAAGAAGCTCGAAGCGATCATCAAGAAAGCCGTGGAATTCAGCGGAAAAGCCCAAACGAAACAAGGCGGCTGGGGCTACGTGTCTTCGGCCGACGGCGGCGGCTTCGACGAAGGCTCGACGACGATCACGCAACTCCAAGGTCTCCGGGCGGCCCGCAACGCCGGGATCGTCGTGCCCAAAGGCATCATCGACAACTCGACCGAATACCTGCGGAAATGCACGACGCCTCGCGGCGGGGTCATCTATAACCTCGGCCAAGGGCAGATCGCCCAAGCCGGGGCCGAGCGCCCGCCGATCACGGCCGCGGCCGTGGCCTGCGCGTTCAGCTCGGGCCAGTACGATGACAAATACGCCAAGATGTGGATCAAGTTCTGCAAAGACAACATCTACGGCCAAGGCGGTCGGGGCGGCGGCCACGACGAATACCAGAGCTACTACATGGCCCAAGCCGTCTACGTGCTCGGCGACGACCGCTACGGCAAGCTCTTCCCGGAAGAGAAGAAAGAGAACCACATGCTCTGGAGCAAGTACCGCGAAGTGATCTTCGAGCATTACAAATCGACGCAGACGTCCGATGGTAGCTGGAATGGCGGTTACACCGGTTCCATACTTTCCACCGCCTTCGCGCTGACGATTCTGCAACTCGAGAAGGGTATTCTCCCCCTGTACCACCGTTAAAACGATAAAACTCCAGCGGGCCGCGGCGATTCCGCGCGGCCCGTTCGTTGGTTTCGATCGACATTGTTTCCGAACTCCGTCCCCACACCATAACCCCCGCGAGCGACGAATGAGCGACATCGACGAAGTGAAACTGGCCCGCGCCACCCGGGTCGGCGACGCCGAACTCACCAACACCGACTTGGACAGCGTGCAGAAACTCAAGCACGCGTTCGGCGAAATCAAGAAGCAACTCGGCAAGGTCATCGTCGGCCAAGACCAGGTCATCGAAGAGCTGCTGATCGCCATGTTCGGACGGGGCCACTGCATGCTGGAAGGCGTGCCGGGCCTCGCCAAAACGCTCATGATCTCGACGCTGGCCAAGTGCTTGTCGCTCGACTTCAGCCGGATCCAGTTCACCCCGGACTTGATGCCGTCGGACATCACCGGCACCGACGTGATCGAAGAAAACCGGACGACGGGTTCGCGGGAATTCCGCTTCCTCAACGGCCCGCTGTTCGCCAACGTCGTCCTCGCCGACGAAATCAACCGGACGCCGCCGAAGACGCAAGCCGCGCTGCTCGAAGCCATGCAAGAGCGCCAAGTGACCGTCGGCCGCATCCGCCACAAGCTCGGCAACCCGTTCTTCGTGCTCGCCACGCAGAACCCGATCGAGCAAGAAGGCACGTATCCGCTGCCCGAAGCCCAACAAGACCGCTTCATGTTCAAGGTCTTCGTGAACTACCCGAGCTTCAACGAAGAATTCGAAATCGCCCGCCGGACGACCTCGACCCACAGCGACGAACCGACGACGGTGCTGACGGGCGAGCAGATCTTGGAACTGCAAACGCTCGTCCGCAAAGTACCGGTGACGGATCACATCATCAAGTATGCCTTGGCCCTCGTCCGCCAGACCCGCGTCAGCATGCCGGGCGCGCCGAAGTTCATCCGCGATTGGTTGAGCTGGGGCGCCGGCCCCCGCGCCGTGCAGAACCTCATCATCGGGGCGAAGTCGCGGGCGCTGCTGTTCGGCCGGTCGTACGTCACCGTCGAAGACGTCCAAGAAATCTGCCTGCCGGTCATGCGGCACCGGATCGCGACGAACTTCACGGCGGCGTCGGAAGGCGTCACGACGGACATGGTCGTCAAGCGCATCCTGCACGAAACGCCGAGCCGCGAAGGCGAGTTGGAAAAAGACGACCGCTTCAAGAAGATCTTCGCATCGTGATTCGATTTCGGATTTGGGATTGCGGATTTCGGATTTTCCATCCGGCATCCGCAGTCTTCAAATCCGAAATCCCCAATCCGCAATCCGAAATGGTTCCACCATGGCCCGCACCGACGCAGACGATCCGAAGCGGTTCTTCCACCCGACCACGATCTCCAAGATCACCCAGCTCGACCTGCGCGCCAAGCAGGTCGTCGAAGGGTTCCTGTCGGGCATGCACAAAAGCCCCTTCTTCGGCCAAAGTATCGAATTCGTCCAGCACCGGGATTACGTCCCGGGCGACGACATCCGCCACTTGGACTGGAAGGTCTGGTCCAAGACGAACAAGTTCTACATCAAGCAGTACGAAGCCGAAACCAACCTCCGCTGCGCGTTCGTCGTCGACACCAGCGAGTCGATGGTCTACGGCAACGGGGCGATGAACAAGTACGAATACGCCTGCACCGGCGCGGCCTGTTTGGCTTACCTCGTCGTCCGTCAGCAAGACTCGGCCGGCTTGGTCAGCTTCGGCTGGGACGTCAAACAAGCCATCCCGCCGAAGAGTTCGCAGCGGCAACTCTCGGCCATCGCCAGCACACTCAACTACTCGAAGCCGGCCCAAAAGACCGACATGCTGAAGTCGCTCCGGCAAGTCGCCGAGACGATGCCGGCGCGCGGTGTCGTCATCATCTTCTCCGACTTATTGACCGAGCGCGACCGGTTGTTCCAAGGCCTCGAGATGCTCCGGCACCGCAAGCAAGACGTCGTGGTCTACCACGTCATGGACGACGACGAACTGACGTTCCCCTTCGGCGGGATGACGAAGTTCGAAGGTATGGAAGAACTGCCCGACATCTTCTGCGACCCGAAGGCCCTGCGCGACGGCTACCTCGAAGCGCTCGAAGAGTACTTGGTCGAAGTCCGCCGCGGTTGCACGAAACTCGGCGTGGACTACAACCTCGTCCGCACCAGCGACTACCTCGACGCCGTGCTGTCCCGGTTCCTGTTCCGCCGGATGGCCGAGCGGAAAGCCCCCGTCCGACACTAGTAGGTCACGCTGTGCGTGACGGGTCCGAAAGCAGTCGCGCCGAGCGTGACCTCCAAGAGAAGACACCGCGATGTTCCAAGCGCTCCTCAGTCCGTTCGATTCGAGCTTCTACCTGCAGCCGTGGACGCTACTGGCCGGATTGCTGCTCGTCAGCGCGCCGATCATCATCCACCTGATCAACCGGATGCGCTACAAGCGCGTCCATTGGGCGGCGATGGAGTTCCTGCTCAAAGCGCAAAAGCGCATGAAGCGGAAGATGATCATCGAGCAGTTGCTCCTCCTCCTCCTCCGCATCCTGCTGATGATCCTCATCGGCTTGCTGCTGGCCCGCTTCCTCGGCTTCGACCTGTCCGGCCAAGAAGCACGCAGCACACACCACCTCGTGCTCATCGACGACAGCCCGAGCACGGCCGACGGCTACAAGGCCGAAGACGGCACTCAAACCGACCCTTTCGAGACCTCGAAGAAAGTGCTGATCGAGCAGATCGCCCCGACGGCGTCGCAAGCGACCACGCCGCAGAGCCTCGAAGTGATGTACATGTCCGACTCCGCCAACCCGCGAAACTTCGCCCGCTTGAACGGCGGCAGCATCGAAGAAATCAAAGTCTTCACGGGCGCCACGGCCCCGTCCACGGTGCGCACCGATCTCGCGGCCGCTCTGCGGGCCGCCAAAGAGCAAATCCTCAAGACCGGCGGCTCGGACACGGCCCGGGTGCTGCACGTGATGACCGATTGCCGGTCGAACGACTGGGCCGAGCACGGCCCGGCGATCAAGAGCGTCGTCGAAGAAATGACCAAAGCCGGGATCAAGGTGCACATCATCGACACGGCCTCGCCGTACCGCAAGGCGGAGAAGCGCGTGCCGCTGTACAACGACAACATCGCCGTCATCGACTTCGCGCCGTCGAAAACCGTCGTCGCCCAATACGAACCGGTCGAGTTCACCCTGCGGGTGCAGAACTTCGGCACCAGCGAGCTGAAAGACGTCCGCTTCTCGATCCGCGTCAACGGCGACGAAAACAAAGGCAAGTCCGAAAGCATCGCGAGCCTGCCGCCGGGCCAGATCATCACGAAGAAGTTCGACATGACCTTCGACACCGACAAAGACTTCAACGCCGAGAACCCGTTCAAACGCTTTCAAATCGTCAGCGTCGTCATGGAGACCGCCGAACCGGGCGGCCTCACCGTCGACAACTCCCGGCACACCGTCGTCGAAGTCCGCAAGAAACTGCCCGTGCTCGTCATCGACGGTCAACCGAGCCTGCGCGACACCCGCAGCGGCGACAGCATCTATTTGAAGGGGCACTTCCAAGCCAACGGCTCGGGGTACCAGTGGACGCCCGGCACCACGGGCGACTTGGAAAAAGGCGAGCTGAGCCAGTACGCGTTCGTCTTGCTGTTGAACGTGCCGAACTTGACGAAGTCGGCCCGCGAGTCGCTCGAAAAATACACACTCGGCGGCGGGGGCGTCGGCTTTTTCCTCGGGGCGAACGTCAAACCGTCGGAGTACAACAAAGAGTTGTACCGCGATGGCGCGGGGATCTTCCCGGTGCCGCTGCCGGAGGCGCCGAGCAAAGAATTGACCGACGAGGAAATCGAGAAGAAGAAGTTCAGCATCTTCCAGAAGAAGATCCTGTTGCGCGACCCGGCCATGCGGTTCCACCCGGCCCTCGAAGGGATCTACATCAACAAGTCGGGCCTGTTCGACGCGAAAGAAGCCGAGCAACTCGAGAAGTTCTACCGCTTCGTCACGGTCAAGCGCTACTGGCCGGTGAAGCGCATCGGCAAGTGGCGGCAAGACAAGTCGATCTCGGAACTCTACTGCATGCCGAACGAGGAGCCGATTAGCAACTTCGAAGCACAGAGCTTGGCTGCCGCAGAGAAGCTACCCACGGCTGACGAAGACTTCGCCAAGTTCAAAAAGGTGCTCGACGAACTCCAACAGAAGATCAAAACCTCGGCCCGCCAACAGGGGGATCTGTCCGACCTCGCCGGTTTGTTCGACCGCTTGCTTTCGGATCAAACCGCCGAAGGGGACGCCGAGGAAGCGCTACTCCGCGAGTTCTGGAGCAGCCCGAAAGTCGCCGACTTGAAAGCCGAGTTCAGCCGATTGCGGGACGCCATGAAGTTCGGCGATCCGCTCTACATGGCCAAGACCTTCGGTCGCGGCCGCGTCAGCGTCATGTTCACCACCGCCGGGGAAACGTGGAACGACTGGCCCTCCGAGAAACCGGGGAGCGCGTCGTTCTCGCCGGTCATCCAAGAACTGACCAAGTACCTCTCCGGCGGCGGTGCGGACGAAAATCGCTCTTGCGGCGAAGTCGTCCAATTGAAGCTCGCTTCCGAAAACTACATCGCCAAAGCCCGCTACGCCTTCGTCAGCCACGACGGCAAACCGGGCGGCGGTCGCCAAGCGCCGGGCACGAGTGTCGATCCGGCCCCGCTGAAGGTCAGCGACAAGGAAGACACCCTCGACGTGGAGACGTTCGAGGAGAAATACATCGAGAAAGAAGGCGACAAGGATGTGGAGAAGATCATCAGCCGCGAGGTGTTCGTCGCCAAAATCCGGGACACCAAGAAGCCCGGCGTCCACCTGTTCGAACTGACCCAGCAGCGCGCCAACCCGAACAGCCCGACCGAGAAGATCGAAATCAAAGAGTACCGGGCCGTGCCGGTGAACATCGACTCGGTCCACGAGGGCGAATTGCTGCGGGCCTCGACCGACGACATCCTCCAGCAGTCCCCCGGCGTCGAAATCCACGCCCCCGACGAAACCGACTGGATCGACAAACTCAAGAACAAGAAGACCGACCTGTCCGAGCTCGGCTGGTTGTTCTTGGCCTTCTTGCTGGTGCTGCTGATGGAGCAGGCCATGGCCGTGCGGCTGAGCTACCACGCCAACGCCGAGGGGCTGGGCAGCCAAGCCCCGTCCGCCGCTGCGGCGATGCGGAAATCGTCGCTGCCCCAAGAAACCACCGAAGGCTGAGACCGCCGACTTCCCCCGAATCACCGTTAGACGAACGAGATACCGATGGCACAGAACGGCGTGACCCAAGAGAGCGTGTTCATCCTCCGTCGACTGGGGGAAGCCTTCCCATTCGCCTCGCCCGAATACGCGAGCGCGGGGGGCAAAGCCTACTGGCTCGGCACGGTGGTGCTGCTGACGCTGATCGGCTTGGCCCTCGCGGCCCGAACCCTGCTCGGCAAACGCGACGGCGATATTTCCCTCTTCCGTTGGTTCCTCGCCGGCACGCAAGCGGCCTTGTTTATTGTGCCCGCAATCTGCGTCGGCGTGGCCCGCGAAGTCGAAGGCGAAGTGCTCTGGTGGATCCTCTCCGCGAGCACGCTCATCTGCGCGACGATGATGACGATCCTGCTCTACATCAAAGACGCCCACACCATCGGCTGGTGGGCGATCCTGCTCGCCCCGCTGCGGATCTGCGTCTACATCACGCTGCTCGCCTGCTTCTTGCTGCCGGCGATCCAGACTTGGGAAGAGACCGAGAAGCGTTCCCGCGTGATCGTCGTCATCGACGTGTCGCCGAGCATCACGACCATCTCGGACGAACTCTCCCGCGTCCCCGGCGTGAAGCCGAAGACGCGCCTCAACAAAGTCCTCGATCTCCTGACCGACGAGAACGTCAATTTCATCGGCAAACTCACGGAGAAGAACCCGGTCTTCGTCTACCGCGCGGGCACCCGGCTGGACGAAACCGGCGACGAACTCGCCCAAGGCGCACCGAGCTGGACCCGTGACGAATGGAGCACGTGGGCGAGCTACGACTTCAAACCGTACGCCCTGAAAGGCATCTCGGAAGCGGGGCAGATCGAACTGAAAAAGATGCCGGCGTGGAAAGCCGGCGAGCCGGGCATCGCCGATTGGGCCACCCAGTACGCCAAGGCCGCGGAGACCGACGCCGTACCGACGACGATGAGCGAAGACGACAAAACCATCCTCGCCGGCAACCGGGCCAAGCTCGAAAAGCGCGTCGATGTGGCGCGTTCGCTGGTGCTCGGCACCAACGTCCCGGATTCGCTGCTGACCGCGGTGAACCGCGAATCGTCGAACATGGTGCAGGGCATCGTGGTCTTCTCCGACGGCCGCAGTAACCTCGGCTCCGATTCGGCCATCGGCGATTTGCGCGACCGCGCCGCTAAAGAAAAGATCCCCATCTTCACCGTCGCCGTCGGCGAGAAGCGCGAGAACGTCGAGATCGTCATCACCGATCTCGCCGCGCCGGATAGCACGCAGCCGGACGAACCGCAGAAAATCTTGGTCGAAGTGGACGGCAAAGGGCTGGAAAAGCAGACCGTATCGGTGCTCTTGGGCATCTACCTGCCGGGGAAAGATCCGAAGAAAGAACAACCGACGCACACGATGACCAAAGAACTGACCTTCGCGCCGGGGGATCCGCCCCACGGGTTGGTCGAGTTCACCATCGACTCGGACGAACTGGCCAAAGACGAGACCGGTAAGGAACTCATCGAAGCCTCGAAGAAAGTCGGCCGGGCGTTCCAGTTGAAGACCGGGGCGTTCCAACTCGTGGCCAAGGTGGCCCGCGACAAGCGGGAAATCTTCACCGAAGAGTTCCACGTCAGCCCGATCCGCACGATGCAAGTCGTCGATAAGCCGGTTCGCATTTTGATGGTCGCCAGTGGCCCGACCCGCGAGTACCAAACGCTCCGGACGCTGCTGGTCCGCGAAATGGGCGAGAAGCGGGCCGAGGTCTGCATCTACCTCCAGACCGAGGGGGGCATCACCGGGGAAATCGTCCAAGACGTGCCGCCGGAACGGCTGCTGACACGCTTCCCGGATCGCCTCGACACGACCAAGAAAGTGGTTGCCGACACGCCGGAGGGCAAGCTGGCCAAGTTCTACAACCTCGACGAATACGACCTGATCATCGCCTTCGACTTCGACTGGAACGAGCGCGACAAAGCCAACCAACTCCGCATCCCGGACGCCGCCATCAAGAACATCGAAACGTGGGTGAACAACCTCGGGGGCGGGTTCTTGGTCGTGGCCGCACCGCTGCACACCTTTCAACTCGCCCGTACCGAAGACGACGGCCGCTTGAAGCCGCTGTTGAATGTGCTCCCCGTGGTGCCGGACGATATCGTCGTCATCAAGTCCAAGGGGATCAGTCGGACGCCGCGCCGGCTGAATCTGAAACCGACGACCGAAGCCGACCTGCTGAAACTCGAAGACGATGGCCGGGCCGACAAGCCGACCGCCGGTTGGGAGAAGTTCTTCATCGGTTCGGACAAACCGGGCGAAGAGCTGAACCTCAAACGCGGGTTCTTTTCGTACTACCCGGTGAAGGCCGTGAAGCCGGGTGCGACGGTGCTGGCCGAGTTCGTCGATGTCGGCGACCAGAACAGCGCCAAGCCGCACCCGTACTTCGTAGTGTCGCAGTCGGGCACCGGCCGAGCGGGCTGGCTCGGCTCGGGCGAAACGTACCGCCTCCGCGCGGCCGACGCCAACTACTTCGACCGCTTCTGGCTCAAGCTCAGCCGCTACCTCTCGGCGAAGCGCGAAGCCAAAGCCGCGCGCGGCCGGTTGCTCATGAACAAGGACTACGTCGCCGGCGGGCCCATCCGCATCACGTCTCGTGTGCTGCAACCGTCGGGCGAAGCCTACGCCGAGAACGCCATCAACCCGAAGTTCAAAGTCACGCAGTACAACGCCAACGGCGATCAATTGAAGATCCTCGGGCCGTATGAACTCAAGCCCCGCAAGGGGGGCGAGAAGTTCGAGGGCTACTACACCGGCCAAGTCACGGCCGATGCGAAACAGTTCCCGCACGGCGACTTCCGCTACAAAGCGACGGTCGAAGTGCCCGACTCGCCGGGCGACACGCTCGACGCCGAGTTCATCATCCGCAAGTCCGACCCGGAGTTGGACGAGACCCGCCCGGACTTCGCGGCTCTGGAGCGCATGGCCGGGACGGTGGACGAAATCAAAGGCAAACTGAACGACCCGGCGAAGTTGCAGAAGCTCATGGGGGCCAACTCCGACCCGGCGAAAGCCCGCCTGACGATGAAACTGGCCGAGACCGACAAGATCGCGCTCATCCCGGACTGCATGGACAAGAAGTTCAACAAGCAGCGCAACCTCGGCGGCATCGACGACATCTGGGACGACGAGTACGAACCGAACGGGAAACTGTACGAGTCCGCCCATTACCGCCTCACGCCCTACGTGTCGGTCGGGTTACTGGCGTCGCTGCCGTTCTTCCTCGTGATGACCGTGCTGATCGTCTTCGGCCAATGGAGCGGTTTGGTCGCCCAACTGCTGCGGATCGCGTCGCTGTCGCTCGGGATGCTGGCTTCGCTCGCGTTCGTCGCGTACGCCGTCGCCGGGTTCTTCTCGGGTGCCGTCAGCGAGCAAGGGCCGGCCGGCAAGATCGTCGAACTGGTCATCGCCAGCCTGATCTTCGTGCCGTTGCTGGTCAGCTTCGTCGGGCTTTTCGTGTTCTGGAGTTCGGACTTGTTCCGGGCCCAAGCCGCGCGGATGGGGGCGCTCTTCATCGGTCTCCACGGGGCGTTCCTCGTGTATGCGGGCTACTCGTTCCCGATCGCTATCGCGCTCATGGTCGTGGTGAGCTTCCTCTGCATCGAATGGCTGTCCCGCAAACTGTTGCGGCTGGCGTAAACGCTCACCCCCGGCCCCCACTCCGCAGCGGCGAGGGGGGAGACTGAATCGCACACAACGTTGGTGAACCCGATATGGCACGCACGACGCCCGACGCCCGGAATGCGAACCTCGACGCGCGGATTTCGAATCCGCTCATCCGGCTGCGCGGCATCATCCGCGTCTTCGTGACGCTCGACGTCGCCCTGTTCATCGCCCTGTTCTCGGTGCTCTGGTTCGTCGGCTGGATCGCCTTCGACTACGGCATCTTCAAAGCCACCGGAATCGACTACGCGCTGCACTCGCACTGGGGCCTGCGCGCCGCCCTCATCGCCGTCGTGGTCGCCATCCTCGCGGCTTACATCGCCGTGCGGCTCACCCGCTTGGTGAACAAGGATCTCTCTTACACCTCGCTGGCGCTCGTGCTCGAAAAGCGCCACCCCGAACTGCTGCGGGATCGCCTCATCACCGCCATCGAACTCTCCGACCTCGACAAAGCCGAGAGCCAAGGATACTCGCGCGAGATGGTCCAGAACACCATCGACGAAGCCCACGAGCGCGTCGGCCGCGTCAACGTGATGGGCGTCTTCCGCTGGAAGCGGCTCTGGTCGAAGGTCATTCTCGCCAGCCTCGTGCTGCTGCTCGGCACCGGCGCCGGCTTCGGCATCCACGCCATCGGCACCAAGCAGTTCGAACCGAACCGCGCCGGCCACAAGATCGCCGACGTCTGCGGCATTTGGGCCGAGCGAAACCTACTGATGAAGAACACCCCGTGGCCGCGCCGCTCGCACATCGAGCTCGTCGGCTTCCCGGAATCGGGCGAACTCCGCCAAGGCAAAGACGCCGGGGCACCGAAAATCCGCGCCCGCGCCTACAAGTGGGTCATCGCCGACGCAGGCCGCGCCGAAGGCTGGCGCCCACTGAAAGTCTCCGACCTCGGCCGCGGCGAGTTCGGCATCGCGCCGATGAACCTCTCGGAAGTTCCGCTCGTCGATGCCTACGGCAAAATGACGCGAGTCGATCTGTCGGATGCGACCCTCGACGACGTCGAAGGGACGCTCACGGTCGAGAACGAATTGGTGAAGCCGGCCTTCGAGAAACTCGACGCGCTCGCCGACGACCCGTGGCAGAGCCGGACGCTGCGGAAGCTCGTGCTGCCGAAGGAAATGATCCTCACCTTCACCGGCTCGAAGACGGCCGGGATTTCCAACCTGACCCGGGAGCCCAACGGCGAATACACCGGCGAGGTCAACGGCATCAAAGAGAACCGCGTGTCGTTCGTCGTCCGCGGGGAAGACTACCGCACGCTGCCGCGTTACATCGAACTGATTCCGCCGCCGATGCTGATCGACCTCCGCCGCAACGAATACCAACCGGCGTACCTCTACCACCCCGCCCCGCGGGACGACAAAGGCATCGAGCTGTCGCACGGCGTCCTGCGCGGCCGCAAGCAACTCTTCGCCGACCAGAAAATCAGCCTGACGAGCGAGAAGTCGGTCTTCCCCGTGCCGACGGGCACCGACGTGGAAATCTTGGCCACGGCCGACAAGCCGCTGCGGAAGGTAACGCTGTCGCCCAAAGCCGACGGGAAGAAACTCTGGGAGCGCACCTCGCCAGGCGGCGGTTTCGAGCCGGTGCTCGCGCCGGTCCGCCAAGACGGCGGTAAGCGCGAAGTCCTCGGCTGGGAGAAATCCGCCGAGGCCGGCTTCGAGAGCTTCTCCTTCCAATTCCGCGGCGACGACGCCGTCCGCGAAGTCGTGGAGTTCGACTACACACTCACCGACCTCGACGGCGTCACCGCGAAGCGGGCCATCACCATCCAAGTGAACGAGGATCAACCTCCACTGGTGGAAGTGGCTGTGGACGTCCTCCGCAAAGTCGGCAACGCGTACATGTGCACGCCCATCGCGATGATCCCGTTCCTCAACGAGAGCCGCATCAGCGACGATACCGGGCTCAGCAAAGTCGAATACGATTTCAGCTACACCAAAGTCGAATCGTCGATCGTGTCCACGGTGCAGGGCCAACTCGCCGCCGGCTTGGTCAGCGCCTTCGGCGGGCCCGTCCGCAACTTCGGGATCCTCGGGACAGTCGGCGGGAACCGCATCGTCTACGATCAACTCGGCACCAAGGCCGAACAGAAGCAATACGGGGCGGCGCCGGTGAGTCGGTTCCTCGACGAGCAGAATCGCCTGTCGCGCGACACCGCTACGAAACTCGACCTCATGCTCGCCACGACGCGGGACCGCAGCCTGCCCGCAGGGGTCGTCAAGCAGATCAAGTTCCCCGATCCCGCCTTCGACTACTTCGACCTGCGCGACACGATCAAGTCGCTGCTGGTGCCGGACACCGAAATCCAACCGCGCTACAAGATCGAACTCAACATCACCGCGACGGACGTCAACACGGAACTGTCCGACAAGTTCGGCAAACCGCTCGTCGGGGCGGACGGCAAGCCGGTGATCGGCAAGAAGTCGTCGAACGTCGAGCCGATCCGCCTGCTGGTGGTCTCGGAAGCGGATCTGCTGGCCGAGATCACGAAAGACGAGGAAAACCAGACCGTAAAGCTCGACGAAATCGTGAAGCGCATCGTCGATGCGGAAGCGAAACTGAGCCAAGAACTGGGCCTGCTGTCGTCGCCGAGCGCGAACCAAATCAGCAGCTCGGCCGTCCGCGCCTTGGACATCCTCCAGGACGTGAACAAATCGAAGGAGCAACTGGCCTCGGTGCTCGTCGAGTATGAGCGCCTCTACCGCGAAATTGAAACGAACCGCTGCACTCCGAAACAGCTCGATAAGTATCGCAAGGACGACGGCACGGGCATCATTCAAGAAACCCGGCGCATCTTGGATGGTACCAATCCGCAGGGCTCGTTCCCGCAAGCGGAACAGGCTCTCGGCACCTTCCAAGGTACCCTCAACAACAAGCAAGTTCCGCCGCAGCCGGAGATCGACGCGGCCCGCGTGCAGATCGCCAATTTGAAGAACGTCCTGATCAAGCTCCGTAACATTTCCGGCAGCATCGGGGATATTTCGAAGGCCCGCGACGATCTCAACAAATTGATCGGTTTGCAAAAGCTCATCGCTTTGAATTTGGCGGACTTGCTCGCTGACGAACTCAAACGGATTCAGTCGCCGCTCATCGCGTCGAACAAGCCGATAGAAATGAAAGTCGGGCAAAAGGTCACCGTGAAGCACGCCATCGATTGGAAGCTCTACGCCCAAGGGCAATTGCTGGTGACGATCGAAACCCCGGCCGATTCGGAGTTGAAGGTTCCCAAAGATATCGTGGTGAAGGACGATAAGAACGAGTTCACCTACGATGTCACGGCCGGGATGAAGCCGGGGAGCTACACCTTGAAAATCAAGCCATTCGTCGGCAACGCGGTCGATCAGCAGATCACCGTCACGAAGTAGCCGGGTCAGATTTTGCCCGGTGGGGGGCAAAATTGTGGCCGCTTCGGTGAGAAACGACCGGATGTCTCGTCTGAATTGCAGGCGAGACTCGCCAAAATGTCCAGTTCGACCCAATTCCGAGGGAGACTTCCGATGAAGTTGCGATTCTTCCGATTCCGAGTGCTGAAGGGCATCGCCGCCGCGGTGTTACCGGCGACGGCAACGCTCCTTTTGCTCACGTCCACGCTGATGGCGCAAAACCCGGCTAAGCCGGCGGTTCCGGCGACCCCCGTACCGACGGTCCCGGTGGCTCCCGCCCCGACCGACAAAGAACTCAAAGACAAGCAAGAAGCCACCGCGAAGAAGTTCGTCGAATTCAAAGAGAGCCTGTTCCGCCTCGCCAAGCGGCTCGAGAAGAGCGAGCGGGCCGAAGATAAAGAAACCGCCAAGACGATCCAACGGGCCATCGAAGTCGCGTTGAAGGAAAACGTCGACGGCCAATTCCAAAAGCTGATCGTCGGGCTGTCGAAGAACGGCAAGACCATCACCGACCTGGGCGCCATCACCAACGACGAGAAGCAACTCGGCAAGATGCTCCAAGACATCTTGACGATCTTGAACACCGACGACGAATCGGCCCGGATCAAGGCCGAGATCGCCAAACTGACGGCGATCCTCAAAGAAGCCAAGATCATCAAGCAGAAAGAAGAAAGCCTGCAAAGCCGGACCGAGAGCAGGAGCGGCGACAAGGATCGCTTGGCCAAAGAGCAAGAAGAGCTGAAGAAGCAGACCGAAGATCTCGCGGCGAAGGCCAACGGTAAAGATCCGGCCAAGCCCGGCGACAAACCGGCCGATCCGAAAGCCGACGCCAAGGCCGATCCGAAAGCGGGCGAGTCGGGCGCCGATGAGAAGAAAGACACCGGCGCCGAGAAGGGCGAAGCCAAGGGCGGGGAGCCGAAAGAAGGCGAACCGAAAGCGGGCGAAGGCGCCGGCGAACCGAAAGACGGCGGCAAGGGCGATCCGAAGGATGCCGGGATGCCGAAGGCCGGCGAAGGCATGTCGAAAGAAGGCGATGCCGGCATGCCGAAGGACGCCAAGCCCGGCGAAGCCAAGCCGAGCGACGGCAAGGGCATGGGCGAAGGTAAAGGCGAAGGCAAGCCTAGCGAAGGCAAGCCGGGCGCCGGTGAAGGCAAAGGCCAAGGCAAGCCCGGTATGGGCGAAGGCAAGCCCGGCGAAGGTAAACCGGGTCAGCCCGGCCAACCGGGTCAACCCGGTCAACCCGGTCAACCGGGACAGCCCGGCCCGAAGCCGACCCCCGGTGCCAAGGAAATTCAGCAAGCCGTGCCGCCGCAAGAGCAAGCCAAGCAAGACCTCGAGAAAGATAAACGGCCCGACGCCGGCAAGAGCCAAGACAAAGCCATCGAGCAACTGGCCAAGGCCATCGAAGAGCTCGAAAAGCGTTTGAAGCAGCTCCGCGAAGAGGAAATGAAGAAGCTCCTCGCCAACATCGAAGCCCGCTGCAACAAGATGCTGCTGATGCAGATCGACGTGTACGAAGCGACGAAGTCGATCGACAAGGGCATCATCGCCAAGAACGGGGTCAAGGAAACCGCCGACCAGCAGAAGGCCCAAACGCAAGGGGACAAGGAAGGCGAAATCGTCGCCGAAGCGGATCGGGCTTTGAAACTGCTCGAGAGCGAAGGCTCGGCCGTGGCGTTCTCCACGGTGCTCGAAGAAGTCCGCCAAGACATGATCGCCGTCCAGCGCCGCTTGGCCCAGACCTACGTCGACAAGGGCACCCAAGCGATCGAAGAAGACATCATCGCCATGCTCAAAGACATGATCGAAGCCCTCAAGAAGGCCCAAGCCGAGCTCAGCAAGGATCCACCGAAAGACGGCCCGCCGAAAGATGGCAAGCCGGCCGACAAGAAATTGATCGACCTGCTCGCCGAGTTGAAGTTGATCCGCACGCTGCAAATGTCGATCAACACCCGCACCGCGGCCAACGGCGGCAAAGAGAAGATCGAGCAGTCGAAAGATCCGATCATCCAAGGCGAACTGAAGCAGCTTTCGGCCCGCCAAGTGAAGCTGCAAGAAATGATTGACAAAATCGCCAGCGGCAGCAATCAGTAATTCCTAGCACCGACCCCGCCGCGTGGGGTAAGATGAAATAATCTCCGCCTGGGCAGCGCGTTCGATTGCCCCGGCCCTGTTCTGATTCTCAACCATCCTTGTCAGGAGTATTCGATGACCCTGCGTAAATGGCTCTTCAGCGCGGCCGTGGGCGCTTCCGCCATTTTCGGTGCGACCTCCGTCGCCGCCGAAAAAGAAGCGAAGCCCCTCGCCCCGTCGGCTCTGACCTTCGGTACCCTCCGCGCCATGCCGGTGGAAACCGCCAAAGCCAAGGTCGAAACGTACCTCAAGGCCGCCGGCAAACTCGACCAAGCCAAAGTCGACGCGATCTTCGCCCAAGGCGATAAGACCGTGCTCGACCGCACGATCGAGTCGATCGCCCTCGCCAACCCGGACGCCAAAACGGCCATCGACCAAGCCCGCGATGCCGCCGCCACCCCGTCGATCGAAGTCCCGGCCGCGATCAAGAACGAAAAAGACGCCTTCGCCAAAACGAACCTCGCCGCGGCCTTCGCCAAGGGTCTCGCCGGCAAGCGCGTGTACGAAGAAGCCCTGCTCGCCGCCAAAGACGTCGTTTCCGATAACCTCGTCGATCCGTCGGCCTTCTTCTTCTTCAAAGCCGTCGCCGAACACGCCCTCACGAAGCGCGACGACGCCGTGCTGTCGGTCATCAAGTTGCTCGACGACGTCACCGACGCCCCGGATCGCTACAAGATGGTCGCCACCCTGATGTTCTTCGACATCCAAAACTGGTCGAAGGATCCGAAGGATCTGTCGAACATCGGCAAGCTCATGGACAACAGCGGTCGCCGGCTCGATCTGACCCGCGGCGGCGCCACGACCCAAGACATCCAGAAGAAGATCGTCTTCCGCCTCGACGAGAAGATCAAGGAACTCGAAAACAAAGCCAAGGGTGGGAAGAGCAATGGCGGCAGCTGCCCCGATGGCGGCGCCCCCGGCCCAGCCAGCGGCGATCAGCCGAGTAGCCCGGCCGGCAGCAGCACCCTGCCGCAAACCGGCGTCAAGGATGGCAAAGTCAACGACGTAGTCCTCCGCAAGCTGGCCGAAACTTGGGGCAAGCTGCCTCCATCGGAACGCCAGAAGGCCGTCCAAGAACTGACCCGCGATCTCCCGGCCAAGCACAAGCCGATGATCGAAGAGTACTTCAAGTCGCTCAACCGCATGAACGGCTTCGACAAGTAACCGCAACCGGTTCGCACGCGCGGCGGTCGTTGTTCACCAGCGACCGCCGCGTTTTTGTTGGCTCTCCCGGCCGCACCCCAGGATGCTCACCGTGCTCACAATGGTTCGCCCGGCCCTCGGCCTGCTCTTCGCCTGTTTCGCCGTACCGGCATTGTCGGCCGCGGACATCGTGCCCCTCGCCGGCAAGCCGCTCAAAGGCACCATCGTCGGTGTCGATCCGCTCTTCGTCACCTTCAAAGACGAAGCCAACGCCGAACAGAAAATCTCCGTCAAAGAGATGTCGTCCGTCGAACTCGGCGCCAAAGCGCCGGCGCTCACCGACGTCCCCCACGACGAAATCGAACTCACCGACGGCAGTCTGCTGCGCACCGCGCCGGGCGCCGCCAAGTTCAAACGGAAAACCATCGAGCCGGGTTCGCTCCCCGGCCCCACCGGCGCCGTCGCCCCCACTATCGCCATACCGTCGGACGTCATTTTCGTTCTGCTGCGCGACGCCCACAAACCGGCCAACCGCGCCGAGTGGAAGAAGCTGATGGGCACCCGCGGCAAGCGCGATCTGTTCGTGATCCGCGAGAAAATCAACACGGGCGAAGTGCTGAATCAACTCGAAGGCACCGTGATCACGGGGAACGCCGAGGGGGACCGCATCGAGTTCGAAAAGACCTCCGGCGAGAAGTCGGACTTCGCCCTCTCCCGCGCCACGGGCGGGATCGTCTTCAACCAACCTCCCCGCGCCACGATCCCGCCGACCGTCTGCAAAGTCATCGACGCCTTCGGTAACGTCATCATCGCCGCATCGGTCGAATTCTCCGGCTCCGGCTTGAAAGTGAAATCGGTCAGTGGGGCGACGGTCGAATACACGTCGCTCGCGTCGGTGACCAAGCTCGACTTCAGCCAAGGGAACTTGGCCTACCTCTCCGAACTCGACCCGGAAGTCGAAGCCCCGAAGCCGGGCGAAAACGAACCGTACTTCACGTTCTCCAAGAACAAAACCGGCGTCGGCTTGCCGCTGCGGCTCGACGGCAAGACCTACACCAAAGGCCTCTGGATCAACCCCGAAACGACGCTGAAGTTTAAACTCGGCGCCGAGTACAAAACCTTCCACGTCGTCATCGGCATCGACGAGACCGTGCAGATCGCCGACAGCGTCGTGCGGCTGAAGATCGAAGGCGACGGCCGCATCCTGTTCGACGAAGACGTGAAGCGCACGGCCAAGGCGCTCGACAAACTGTTCGACGTGAAAGAAGTCAAAGAACTGAAGATCAGCGTGGAGCGGCAGTCGCTCTACACTGGCAGCCACCTGAACCTCGGCGACGCCCGCCTCCAGAAATAACCCCGAGAGCACCACGACGATGACCCCACGATTTCTGAGCCGGCCGGGCGTCTGGTTCGCCGCCGTCTCCATGGCTTTGGCGCTCACAGTCGGCCTCGTGGCCGTTGAACCGGCTACCGTCCAAGCCCAAGGCCCCGGCTTGGTGAAGGTCGCCGAGGCCGAGCGCATCGCGACCATCGACAAGGTCAAACCGGCCGTCGCGGCCGTCTGCTTCTACAACGGCAAAGTCTGCGGCTCGGGCGTCGTCATCAGCGACGACGGTTATTGCCTGACGAACTTCCACGTCGTCCAGCCGACCGGGGCGATCCTCGCCTGCGGCCTGGCCGACGGCAAACTGTACGACAGCGTGCTGGTCGGGCAAGACAAAGTCGGCGACGTGGCCCTCGTGAAACTGCTGCCGAAGAAGCCCGGCGACAAATTCCCGTTCGTGAAACTCGGCGATAGCGACATCTGCCGCGCCGGGGAATGGTCGCTCGCCATGGGCAACCCCTTCGGCTTGGCCATGGACTTCAACCCGACCGTCACCTTCGGCCTTATCTCGGGCGTCAACCGCTACCAACCGCCCGAAGGCAAAGGCACGCTCGAATACACCGACTGCATCCAGATCGACACCTCGATCAACCCGGGGAACTCCGGCGGACCGCTCTTCAATATGAAGGGCGAACTCATCGGCATCAACGGCCGGGGCTCGTTCGACAAACGCGGCCGGGTGAACTCGGGCGTCGGGTACGCCATCAGCATCAACCAGATCAAGAACTTTTTGGGCCACTTGAAAGCCGGCATCGACACCGACCACGCCACGCTCGGGGCGAGCTTCAGCACCGACGCCGAAGAAGGCGACCTCAGCAAGATTTTCGTCGGCTCGGTGCTCGACGAATCGGACGCCTTCCGCCGCGGGCTGAAACCGCAAGATCAACTGATCGCCTTCGCCGGCCGATCGACGACCAGCGTGAACCAGTACAAGAACATCCTCGGGATCTTCCCGAAAGACTGGCGCGTGCCGCTGCGGTACCGCCGGGGCACGACCAGCAAAGAGATGCTCGTCCGCCTGATGGGGAACATCGATACCGTCAAGGAGCCGGAACCGGGCGCCGTCCCGCCGATGCCGAACCCCGGCCAGCCGCGCCCGGTGCCGCAACCGCCGATGCCCGGCGTCGAGAAAGCCAAGCAATCCGAGGCCGCGAAGATGTACGTCGCCAAGAAGGGCTACGCCAACTTCTACTTCAACACGCTCCTCCAAGATCAAATCTTGGCCGAGATGAAAAAGAACTTCGGCGACTTCGGCAAACTCACCGGCGACTGGACGCTCGAAGGCAACGTGCAGCTCGCCGACCGCGGCGGGAACTTGAAGCTGACCTGGATCGACGATAAGACTGGCGTCACCGAAATGAAGATGGCCCGCGACGGGATCGAAGATTCCGTCAAGCCGCTCGGCGAGAAGCTCGGCCAAGCCGAGCTGTCGCTGCCCCAAGGCAGCGGCGGCTTGCTTGCCGCGCTCTGGCAGTACCGCTTGCTGATGACCCAACTCCGCGACGGGATGAACCCGAACGCCAACATCAACCCCGGCTTCGTCCACGCCGGCTCCGAGCCTTTCTACCCGCCCCCGGCCGACGGAAAAATGCCCGCGGACCTCAACGACCTCCGCGTCGATTGCGATGTTTTGAAGACGAAGAAAGGGCAGTTCGAGACCAAGTGGTACTTCCACCAGAAGGACCGCACGCTGCTCGGCTGCGAGGCGACCTATACCAAAGACGAAGACCCGTGCGAGCTGTTCTTCTACGACTGGAAAGCCGTTGGCGACGTGAAGTTGCCGCACAAGATCGTCTGCAAGTTCGCGGATAAAACCTTCGCCACGCTCACGGCGCGGACGTACACGCTGGTGAAGAAGTAACCTGAGCGTCGGCTTGAAAACTCCGAAGATTCACACAATTGGGCCTGCTATGTTCCGCTGGATGTTCCCCGCCGTTCTCGCTCTCGGCTTCGCCGCCGCCCCGGCTCCGGCCGCCGAGCCGGTGAATAAAGTCGCCGACCAAGTCAACGAGAAAATGGTCAAGATCTTCGGCTCCGGCGGCTTCAAAGGCCTCGTCAATTATTCCACGGGCATCTTGGTGTCCGAAGACGGGCACATCCTCACCGTGGCGAGCCAAGCGCTCGACACGGCGGAACTGATCGTCCACCTCTACGACGGCCGGAAGATGAAGGCCGTCGTCGTGGTCACCGAGCCGGTGCTCGACATCGCCCTCTTGAAGATCAAAGTCGACGGCAAGAAGTTGGACGAACCGACGGGGCTGAACCTGCCGTTTTTCAACTACGCCGAGAGCTTGAAGCGGCCGCTGGCCGAGGCCGGCGACTGGGTGCTCGGGTTCAGCAACCAGTTCGAAATCGCCACGCGGAACGAACCGATGAGCGTCCAACAGGGTACGGTCTCGTCGTACTCCAAACTCCACGGTCGCCGGGGGATCTTCGATTTCCCGTACACCGGCGAAGTCTACGTCATCGACGCCATCACGAATAACCCCGGCGCCGGCGGCGGGGCGCTCGTCGATCGCAAAGGACAACTCTTGGGCATCATCGGCCGGGAGATCAAGAACACACAATCCGAGACGTGGATCAACTACGCCATCCCGCTGAGCGCCAAGGTCGAGGTGGTGGAAAAAGACAAGCCGAAGACCGTGAGCCTGCCCGAGTTCGTTTCGCTGGCCGTGCAAGGCAAATACAAACCGACCGAAAAACAAATCGTGTCGATCACGGCCGGCGGGTTCCACGGCATGCGCTTCGTGCCGAACATTTTGGAGCGTACGCCGCCGTACGTGGATGAACTGCATCCGAATTCGCCCGCTGTCAAAGCGGGCATCCAGATCAACGACCTCGTCAGCTTCATCGACGGCGAGCCGATCTACAGCATCAAGAGCTTCAACGATTACATGCGGAAAACCAAGCCGAAGACGACCGTGCGTTTGGAAGTGCGCCGTGGCGACAACCTCGTGACCATCGACCTGCCGCTCGAAGAATGGCCCAAAGGCTTGCTGCCGACGCTGCCGAATCCGAAGAACATCGATCCGCCGAAATAGAGTCCTTCGTCATTTGTTCTTCGTCATTCGACTCAACGAGAATCGCCATGCTCCGCTATAGTTTGCTCGCCCTTTTCGCGTTCGCACCGCTGGCGCATGCCCAAGATGTGAACGAAGAGAACGAGAAAGCCATGAAGGCGGCGATCGCGAAGGCGTCGCCGTGGGTCGCCAAGATCGAAACCGCCGGGGGCACCGGTGCCGTGGGCGGCGGTGGAGCACCGGGTGGCCCGGCCCCCGTCCGCAAGGGCGTCGGCCCGACCACCGGCCTCGTCGTCAGCGCCGACGGTTACGTCATTTCGAGCGCCTTCAACTTCGCCAATAAGCCGACCGACATCTTCGTGACCGTCCCCGGCAAGCCGCGGATGGTCGCCAAGATCGTCGCCAACGACACCTCGCGAATGCTCACGCTGCTGAAAATCGACGCCAAAGATCTCGCGGTGCCGACGGCGTTCCCCAAAGCCGAGATCAAGGTCGGCATGTGGACGCTGGCCCTGGGCCGGGCGCTCGATAACGAAGACGGCAAGACGCCCTCGGTCAGCCGGGGGATCGTCAGCGCACTCGACCGCATCTGGGGCAAGCTCACGCAGACGGACTGCAAAGTCTCGCCGATCAACTACGGCGGCCCGCTCGTGGCCATCGACGGCCGCGTGATGGGCGTGCTCGTGCCGGCGTCGCCGAACGGCGAAGGGGAATCGGCCGGGGTCGAATGGTACGACGGCGGCATCGGCTTCTCGGTGCCGCTCGATGACATCAACGCGATTCTGCCGCGCCTGAAAGAAGGTAAGGATATCCGCCGGGGGATGCTCGGGTTCAACCCGAAGACGCCGGACGAAATGTACAATATGCCGGTCGTGGTCGGCAACGTCGCGCCGCAATCGGTCTCGGAGAAGATCGGCTTGAAAGTCAACGACAAGATCACCTCGCTCGACGGCAAGCCGGTCGAGAACTTCAAAGATTTGATGATGCTGCTCGGGCCGAAGTACGAAGGGGACAAGATCACCCTGACGGTGGAGCGGGACGGCAAGACCGAAACTTTCAAAGACGTCGCCCTCGGCGGCACTTCGGCGACCTTCTCGCAACGGTTCCTCGGCATCCTGCCGATGCGGGACGATCCGGAACCGGGCGTCGAAGTCCGGTACGTGTATCCGAAGTCCCCGGCGGATGTCGCGGGAATCAAAGCCGGCGACCGCATCATGAAGTTCGGCCCGGCCCCGGCGCCGATGCTCACGCCGATCACCGGCGGGCGCACCCAGCTCTCGCAGATCGTCCGCAGCGCCCCGCTGAACCTCGATTTCAAAGCCGAACTGAAGCGCAAAGCCGGCGATAAAATCGAACCGGTCGTGATCAAGCTCGCCTCGTTGGGCGAGGAACTCCCGGAAAAAGCCGAGTCGAAATCGAGCAAGGGTATGGCATTCGGCAAAGAGAAAAAAGAGAACGACAAAGAGTTGGAGGTCGGGTTCAAATACGACTTGGCGAACAAGACCACCGGCCGCAAATACTGGAGATACCTACCGGATAATTACGACGTGAATAAGTCGTATGGTGTCATCGTCTGGTTGCACGATGCGGGCAAAGGGGGCAAAGAAAAAGAGGGCAAGGACGTTTTCAAGATCTGGGAAGAGTATTGCGATTCGGCCAATTTCATCTTGATCGGGCCGCAGGCTAAAAACGGCGTCGACTGGGTCGCCACCGAAGCCGAGGAACTGACGCAAACGATTCAGCAAGCCATCGCGGGATTCACCATCGACCGTTCGCGGGTCGTCGTGCACGGCATGGGCAACGGCGGATCGATGGCGATGTATCTCGCCTTCACCGCCCGCGACCTCGTCCGCGCCGCCGTCGTCAGCGGCGCGGTTCTAAACGGCAACGCCAAGGACAACCTGCCGGCCCAGCCGCTTTCGTTCTACATCGTCGCCGGGGACAAGGATCCGTTGATCAAAGAGATCAAAGAGACCAACGAGAAGCTCAAGGCCAAGAAGTTCCCGGTCATCTTCCGCGAGCTGAAGGACTTCGGCAAAGAGTATCTGGATCAGAAGACCTTGGAAGAGATTTGCAGCTGGCTCGATGCGTTGGATCGGATTTAATCGTTAATCGCAAATCGCAAGAGACGTTGGTCATTCGTTATTCGAGAAAGGTAGGACTTGTTCCCGAATAACGAATGACTCTCTCTCACCTCAACTCGACACTCCAGTACGCCGAATCCAAGAACGACTGCCAGGTGTGGTACTTCTTCTGGCTCAACTTCATGTTGAGCATCGGGCTGCGCTTCGGTTTCTCCGGCTTGCGAATCAGCGTCAGGTTCGCTTGGCGCGGCGTGCGGCCCCCCTTGCGGACGTTGCACTCGACGCAGGCGCAGACGATGTTTTCCCACGTCGTACCGCCGCCTTGGCTGCGCGGTACGACGTGGTCCAGGCTCAGTTCGCTCATGATGAACTTCCGGCCGCAGTATTGGCACTGGTTGTTATCGCGGGCGAAGATGTTCCGCCGGTTGAACTTCACGGCTTGGCGGGGCACTTTGTCGTAGTCGAGTAACCGGATGACGCGGGGAGCTTGGATTTCGACGGTGGGCGTGCGCACCCAGTCGTCGTTTTCGTCGCGGAAGTGCTGGGCGCGGAACGCGCTCAGTTCGGCCCACGATTCGAAATCGTAGCTGAGGTACTGCCCCTCCTCGACGCTCACGACCTCGGCTTGCTGTTTGGCCAGCAGGCAGAAAGCCCGGCGCACGCTGATGACGTGCACGGCCATGAACATCTTGTTCAGCACCAGCACGCTCGATTCGAGCGGGGAATAAGACTTCGGATTCATAATGGCGTAGACCCCTTACATGCGACGACGAACCGGGGCCGTCGGGGCCGACGCCGGTTCGCTATCTGAGACGCGCCAGGGCTAGGTCAGGTTCATCCACTCAGGTATCTTACCCATATGAATCGACGGAAAGCAAGCGTCGAGTCGGGAGTTGGGAGCAGCTTCACGATTTGTTCACACGCCGATGGCGAAGTCATTCGGATCCCGTAGCGCCGGCGTACAGCGATGATTTCGTCCGCTACGAATGTTTGAAGTTCGCTCTCGGCGTCAACCAACGCGTTTCTGAAGTGGCGACAAGTTTCCAACTTGTCGAAGGGCGACTTTCCAGCGACTTCCGTGGAACCGACCGACATCGAGTTTTCTTGGCGACAAGTTTCCAACTTGTCGAAGAGCCAAAAGTAAAAGGCAAAGTCTGCGCTTTCCGACATTTGTCCGCGTGCGAACGGATGGTAAACTTCCCACCGTGAGTTCGAAACCCACTGAGCCGGTGCCCATTTCCAAACCCTCTTCCCCCATCGGGAGCACGACCATGGCGGCCACGAAAAAGCGGTATTTTGAATCGACCGAAGACGGCGCGAGCAAGTTCTGGGAAGTCTGGATGGAAACCAACACCGTCACGACACGCTGGGGCAAAATCGGTTCCGACGGCCAGACGAAAACGAAGGAGTTCGCCGACGAGGCTAAGGCGAAGAAGGAGTACGAGAAGCTGCTGAAAGAGAAAACCGACAAGGGCTACGTCGAAGGCACCGCTCCGGCGGAGTAAGTACGCGTTCCCCCTCCAACCTCGGGTGCATCATGCTCACCGTTTCCGCGAAGGCCATCGGCCGCAAGAAACCGATTGTCGACGACTTCTCTATCCCGGTACCGGACGCGCTCGCCGACAGATCCTTCCAACTGCGCGATGTCATCGAGCACGTCGTCCGGGCAGAAGTCACTGCGTTTCGCGGTCGCCAAGCGGAGCGCCGATTGCTCCGGGCGCTCACCGCCAAGCAGATCGACGAAGGCTTGGCGACGGGCAAGGTCTCGGCCGGCGGCAGCGATCTCGATCAAGCCGTCGATGTTGATCAAGCCGTGGCGACGGCGCTGGAAGCTTTCGCCGATGGCCTGTTCCTCATTGTGGTCGACGAGGTCGAACTGCAAGATTTGAACGCGGTCGTACCGCTGGCCGAGTCGAGCCGGCTGACTTTCATCCGTCTCACCATGCTCGCCGGAGGCTGACCCGTGTTGAAGCCCGACCTCGCCCGCGAACAACTCGCCGTGTTGAAATCGAAGAAGCACAAGCAGGCGCGGATCACGCGTTTGCAAAAGCTGCCGAAGGCGCTCGCGGCGACCGGACTCGGGCTATTCGGCCTGCTTCCGACCGGCTTGCAACCCAAGGAATGGACCGACCGTCACAAGCTCCAAGCATCGTCCGCCGTCCAACTGAGATCCGATGCAAAGGGCCGCGCGAAGATCATCGCGGCCCTCTTCCCGACGATCGCGGCGGATGTCGAAGCCGGCTGGCAACTCCTCGGCCGGTTGCCGTACACGTCGGGCTACAACCGCCGTGGGTTCCGGGCGCCGAATCGACCCGAGATCTACGCCTCGTCCCGCCAACGATACTTAAATCAACTTTTCGACGAACTCGCCGAAGTCCCGGACGATGTCCTCTCGGCCGAGTGGATCGCGGCTTGGGCCGTGCACCTCGGTTACCGGACCGATGAATTCGGCTACCTGCTCGCTGGCGTCATCGACGCCGGTGGCCAAACGGCCGATACCGTGTTGACGATCCTCCAAGATTCCGCGGCGAACCGTCACGAAATCGGCGGGCCTGGCCGGCATGCGACGCGCGGCCTCCTCTGCTGCTCGCAGCCGGCCGCGTGGGACTTCTGCGAGAAACTTTTGATCGCTGCGCAGCGTCAAGAAGGCCTGCGGCAGACGATTCTCGAAGCCGTGGACGAGGCTCACCCCGAGGCCTTCCAGCGGATGGTCAGTTTGGTTCTCGATCAGAACCTGATCCGCTTCGCGTCGGTGGCCCGCGCCGCCGGGGTCTGGTTCGGAGAACAGGAAGAAGTCGAGAACCCCAAGAAGTTGAAGGCCGATTTGGAAGCCTGCCGCGATCTCCTCGGCGACCCGGCCGCGCGCAAGAAGGCCGTGGAAAAAGGGGACGCCGTGACCGCCTACCGCGGATTGTGGGCCATGGCCTTCGAAGATATCGAAGTCGCGATCCAGGCGGCGACGCCGCTGCTGAAGGACAAAGATGCGGCCCGGCGCTTCGCGGCTGTGAAGCTGATCGGCGAGAGTGGCCTGCCGGAAGCGACGAAACTCGAACTGCCGCTGCTCGACGATGCCGATCTGCGCGTCGTGAGTTCGGTACTCGGCTCGCTCCGTAATCAAGATGACGATGCAGACGATCACACTCCGAAAGATCTCTTCGAACGACTCGAGAAATTGATTCCGAAACTCCCGGAAAAACGCAAGGAACTGAAGCCGCTCGTGCCGGCTTGGCCCGTGCGGGATCTCGGCCAAGAAGACGCCGCCGATCGACTCCTCGGCTCCCTCGGACAGCGTCCGGCCGAGCGATTGCTGCCGTATTTGCCGATGATGAGCCAGTATCAGCGCGTTCACGCACTCGCCAAAGTCTGCGAGCCGCGGACGCTCTCGACGAAAGTCCGGCAGACGCTGCTCGCCATCGCCGGTGAACCGAATCGCTACGTGCGCGAGTCGGCGCTGAAGCACTTGAAGAAATCGAAACTCGCCGAGGACGAAGTCCAAACGCTGGAAGGTTACCTGACACGCAAGGTCGCCGACTTCCGCCGTAGCATTTTCGAACTGCTGTTGAACCGCACCGACAAACTCGTCGTCGGCACCATCGACCGCTTGCTCGGCGCCGGCGATGGCAATCAGCGCGCCGCCGGGATCGAACTTTCGCGGCGGATGGTCGACGACGAACGCATGGCCGAGCCGATCCGCGAGCGCCTGCGCGATTACCGCGAAGCGAAAGGCAAGCGGCTCTCCTCGACCGAAGCCGAGGCGATTGAGATCGTGCTGAACCCGGCGAGCCGGCCGCCGACGCTCGAAGACGGCCTTGGGCTGTACGATCCCGCCGACCGCAGTTCCGTCGTCGAACCGGAGAAGAAGAAGGTCAAGTTCGTCACGCCTGCGGCAGTCGCGTTCCTCAAGGAACTCGACGAGTTCATCCACGAGCACCGGGCCACAACGTTTGTGAACATCCGCCACGGGCAGAACTCGGAAAACGTCCTCGGCTCGATCACCTACAGTTGGTACTTCCCCGGCCCCGACAACAAACTGACCGCCGAAGAAGATCGGCCCTTTCTGCCGCTGCTCGATTTGTGGGAAGGCTGGTGGAAGGATCGCCCCGCCAAGACGCGCGACGCTGACGGCTTCGAATTGCTCCGGGCCATCGCGGTGCCGAAGGTCGCCATCCGTGAGGGCGATTCGGACGACTTCATTGACGAAGATGACGATGATCGGAAGGCGAAACCGAACCCGGCCCAAGCATCCTTCCGCAAGGTCTGCGGACAGATTCTCTCGGACAAACCGGTCGGCCTGCGCTACGAGGGTTTGATTTCGCAACTGCTGAGTTGGTTCATCAAGCTCTACCCGGCGAAGGGCGCGACCGCATTCGTGCTCGATGCCGCCGAGACAGCCTTGGCCTACGCGCCGCAGGACGTGCTCGACCAGACGCCGCTCGCAGATCCTCCGGAAGTCGAGGATGACGATGACGACGAAAACAAAAGCTTCGAATGGCGGGACCACCAAGCCTTCTTGATCTGGCTCGCCTTCGCCGACCAAGCGCGGCGGGCACCGGACTGGATGCCGGCCCACGATGTCCGACTTTTCCAGCTCTACCGCTGGCGCGACGAACCGATCCCCGGCGTCACGCGGCACCGCCCGGAGTTGGACGTCGTGCTGGCCGGGTACGCCGCCGGCGCCGCGACGCTCGCCGATTTCCAAGACCACCTCATCGGCCCGCGCAGCAAACAGCGCTGGGGCCGCGATGGTTTCCAGTCGCTAGGCACGTTGTCGCACGGCCCGCGCAGAGAATATCCGCTCGTCGAGGAACGCCCGGAACTGCGCGCCGCCGTCGATGCGATCGTGGCGCGCGTCATCGAGATCGAACTCGTCCGCGGCGAAACCCCGACGGCCGCGACGAACCCGGCCAACGACATCGGCCGGATCAGCGGCCGCGAAATCCTGTTCCGCTTGATCGCGGCGCTCGGTAAACAAGGCTTCGGCAAATCGGCCCGCTACGGCGAAAGCGAAAACAAACCGGCCGTACTCTCCGGCTTGATCAAGAAGTGCGTGCCTCTGCCGGAAGACACCCCGGAGGCCTTCGCCGCCGATGCGAAAGCGGCCGTGGCAGCCGGGCAATTCGAAATCGACCGAATCGTCGAGCTCGGCTTGGTCAACCCGCGTTGGGTCGCGCACGCCGCCGCCGCGATCAAATGGCCCGGCTACGCCGAGGCCGTCTACTGGTTCATGGCCCACACCGAGAACAACTGGGGCAACGCCCTCAACACCGAAGTCGAAACCGACGACGATGACGACGATGCTCCGAAGGCCAAGCCGGAGTCGGTCTGGCAGACCATCGTGAAAGCCCGCACGAACCTCTCGGCCGAGCAACGGGCCGACGGGTTGATCGACGTAGTTTGGTTCCATAAGGCCTATGCCGAGGTCGGCAGCGCCAAGCGCTGGGACGCCATCGAAGACGCGGCCAAGTTCCTCGGCTACGGCCAGGGGCACAAGAAGGCGGCCCGCCTCGCCGATGTGCTGCTCGGCAAAACCAAGAAGAAGGATCTGGTCGGCGACATCCGCAAGAAGTTCCTCAAAGAGGCGGTGCGGCACCTCGGGCTGTTGCCGTTGCCCGAAGACGCCGCGAAGAAAGAAGTCGAACTCGCCGACCGGTATAAGGTGCTGAAGGAGTACGAACGCTACGCCCGCGGGCTCAGTTCGCTGTCGAAAGAACCGGCGCTGCAAGCGGCCCGCCTCGGCATGGAGAACCTCGCCGTGACCGCCGGGTACGCCGACCCCGTGCGATTGGAGTGGGCCGTGACCGCCCGCGAAGTCGCCGACTTGGCCAAGGGCCCGGTCGCCGTCGCGGTCAAGAACGTCGCTGTGATTCTCACACTCAACGCCGACGCCGAGACGGAGATCGTTTACACCAAAGACGGCAAACCGCTGAAGTCGTTGCCCGCCGACGCGAAGAAACTCGACAAAATCGCCGAGGTTCTGGAACGGAAGAAAAACCTCACGCGATTGGCGTCGAGCACGAAGCGCTCGCTCGAACAAGCGATGTGCTCCGGCGACCTCTTCCGCGCGGCGGAACTGAAAACGCTGATGGAGCACGCCCTCGTGCGGCCGCTGCTCGAACGGCTCGTGCTGAAGACACCGGCCGGTTTGGGCTATCCTGCCAAGGGCGGCGCGGCGTTGAAAAACTGGGACGGGAAATCGATCACGGTGAAAGCTGCGGACGAATGGTCGATCGCGCACCCGCTCGATCTCCTCGCCGCCGGCGACTGGCACGACTGGCAAGCCGAGTGCTTCCGCACCGAACGCCGGCAGCCGTTCAAACAGATCTTCCGCGAAATCTACGTTCTCACGCCGGCGGAGAAGGAGGACATCGACAAATCCCGCCGCTATTCCGGGCACCAGGTAAATGAGCAGCAGTCGAAGGCGCTCTTCGCGGGTCGCGGTTGGTCCACGAGGGAGGATATCAGCAAGCTCTATCGGTCGGCGAATCTCGTCGTCAGTGTCGATTTCGACCACGGCTATTCGACCCCGGCCGATGCTGCGGCGCCGGCCATTCGCGAGGCCGTGTTCCACCGCCGGGGCGACTGGAAGAAGCTGCCGCTGGCCGACGTGCCGAAGTTGATCTTCAGCGAAGTGATGCGCGATCTAGATCTCGTGGTGAGCGTCGCCCACGTCGGCGGGGTCGATCCCGAAGCGTCGCAATCGACCGTGGCGATGCGCGCCGACCTCGTCCGCGAAACCTGCCGGCTGTTGCAGTTGGCGAACGTCTCGCTCGACAGCAAACATGCCCTCATCAAAGGGGAGTACGGCCAGTACTCGGTGCACCTCGGCAGCGGGGTCGTGCACAAGCAACCGGGCGGGTCGCTGTGCGTCGTGCCGGTGAACGCCCAGCACCGCGGCCGGTTGTTCCTCCCGTTCGCCGACGACGACCCGCGCACGGCCGAGATGGTGTCGAAGGTGCTGCTGCTGGCGCGGGATCACGAGATCCAAGATCCGACGATCTTGTCGCAGATCGTGGCGAAGTGATGGCGCGATGCCTTCTGTCGTGGCGACCAGTTTCCGACTCGCCGACAGTGTCGGCGAGTCGGCCATCGGAATCACTTCGTCAGCTTGAGTTCTTCCTTGCTGGTGATGGCGAAGTAGAACCCGTGTGGATTATCCCCGTTGCTTACCTTCAGCAGGATCGTGTTCATCCCCTTCTTGAGTTTCACTTTCACGTTGTCCTGCTCCGGCGCTGCGGCCACCGCCTTATCGTGGCCGAAAACTTTCTCGCCGTTGACGAACAATCGGCAGCCGTCGTCGGTGCCGAGGAGGATCGTCGCTTCTTGGTCGACGGGGCTTTCGATGGTGCGCGTCATCACGCTAACCGAGTTCGCACCCTTGGCCCCGTGGAACGCGGCCAAGTCGACGTAGCCAGTTTGCGATGTCTTCACGGTTGCCCACGGCAGTTTTTCGAGTGAACCGAAATCGTCTTCCAGCTTCTTCGCCACTGGCCCCAGGATTTGCCAGTTATCCGGCGTCAGCGACGGCGTCTGCAACTTGCTGAGGTACTCGACCACATCGACGAGTTCGTCTTCGGTCAGCGTCGCCACGAGAGCTTCGGGCATGATGCTCGTGAGCTGCTTCTTGCGCTCGGTGCCCTTCACCGGGAATTGGTAATCCTTGCCGTTGGCGTCGCGGATCGTCAATGTCGTTTCGGTCTCGCCGACGAGCAAGCCCGTGATGCTCTGGCCGTCTTCGCCATCGAGTTTCCAACTCAGGTATTGATCCGCGATGGCTTTGCTCGGTTGGAACATCGATTCGTACAGGTTCTCTTTGGTCGCTTTCTTGCCGACCATGCTGAGGTCGGGGCCGATGCTGCCGCCTTGGCCACGGACCATGTGACACTTCATGCACTGCACTTCGGACGTCAGCGACTTGGCCATCACGGCTTTGCCGTTGTCGGCGTTGCCGACGCGCTTGGCGAGTTCGGTTATTGCTGGGAGCTTCTTGGGGTCGAGCTTGCCGGGGGCAGGGAAGGCGAGCGCGGCCTTATTACGAAGATCCTGGAAAGGAGTGTTGCGAAGCAGCCGGCCGACGAGCGGCGCCATTGACTCGGGCAGGCCGCCCCGCTCCTTGATCGCCAGCAGCCATTGCGTGCCCACCCGCGAGCCGGCCAATCCTTCGATGGCGGTGTTGCGCGTTTCCGCGTCGGCGTCCTTTGCCAGCACCACGCCCGAGAGCAGGTCCACCGCGTCCTTCTGCACCTGCCCCTGGCTCTTGCCCGCGAGCGCGGCGACGGCCCGGTAGACTTCGCCCTTCGATTCCTTCGCGCCGTCGGCGTCTAGGAGTTTGCGCAGGGCCGCGAAGGATTCCGCGCTCGGCAGTTGGCCCAGCGTGCGGATCGCGTCCCGGCGGAGGTCGGCGGACTTGGAGTTGCCCGCGAGCGCGGCGATGGCCGCGGTGCGGTCGGTCGCATTCGCGGCGGCAACCAACTGCAAGCCCACGGGGGCGAGTTTGTCGTCGGCCAGCAATTTGTCGAGAGCGGCCCCGAGTTCCGTGCCTTTCTTGAGGGCCGACCACTTCGTCGGCAGGAACAACTTCAAGCTTTCGAAAGCACGGGCTTTCGCTTCAGGGCTGGCGTCGGACGCCAACATCGTCAGCATCGTTTTCCCGGCGGAAATGTCGTCGCTGGAGGCGATGATGTCGACGATGCGGGCCTTCTGCATCGCGGTGATCTTCGGATCGGCCAGCAGCTTTTCCATCTTCGGCAGCATCGACTTCGGCCGGAGTTCCCAGACGAGATCGGCGACCTTGTCGTTCCATTCGGGAAAGTGTTTCTCGAAGTCGGCGAGGATTTTGTCCCGGCGTTCGGGATCGGTCCCGCAGGCGATATTCAGCGCGGCGCGGTAGAAGATGTCTTTGCCGTCGTAGAGCTTGGCGAGCGTGTAGAAAAGGGGAATTAGTCGTTCGGCAGAAGCATCTCGACTCATAAGTAGCATTTCGCTCCAAATCTCCGGGCCGGTTTGTACGATTGAAGCGAACCACTTTTCTTGTTGGGGTCTCGGATCGGCAGGTGTGACTCCAATAACATATTGTCCCCGCAGTACGGCACATTTGAGTTCGATGGTCCCGGCCTGGCGCTTGCCGAATTCAATCATCGAAGTGGCGATCCGTTCGCCTTCCTCTTTGGTCAGTTCCTCTACGGGTTTTTTACCATTGCTGATCCGGCTCATGTGCACAAAAGCCCAGGTAGCACGTGCAGCATCCTGTATGAATGGCGCGTTCAAACCATCAGCTAATGCGAGAACGCCCGCTTTAGTCGGCGTTGCGTAGCTATACAATGCCAGCGAACGAGTCGTCAAGTTTGGGCTTGTCAGGGCCGCCAGTACCCCTTCTTTCGTATCCAGCTTCACCTCCGGCACCTTATACCCCTTGTGCCCCTTCGGAGTCAGCCGGTAGATGCGCCCGTCATTCGGGTCGCCCATACCGTGGCCGCCGACGCCGCGGTCGTACCAGTCGGCCACGAAGACGCTGCCATCCGGGGCCGTGCACACATCGCTCGGCCGGAAAAAATTGTCGCCGCTGGTCAGGATCACTTCCTTGTCGAGTTCGTAGCCCGCGCCCTTGGGCTTGCGCGTGAACGCCCGCACTTCCTTGGGGCCGGCGTCGCAATGCAGCAGCGTGCCGGTGTATTTTTTGCCGAGCAGACTGCCTTCGTAAAACTGAATGCCCGTCGGGCTGCCGAAGCCGGTGCGGAGCGTCTTGTGGACGATGCCGGGCTGCTCCTCGTGCCAGTGGCTTTGGCCGGCGCCGCGCGGGAAGTAGCCGTAGTTGCCGCCGGGCATGACGTGGCAGATGCGGGTCTGTTGGTTGCCGTCGTCGTCGTTGTCGGAGAGCCAGATTTCGCCGAAGCTATCGACGCACGCTTCGTAGTTGTTGCGGAAGTTGTGGGCGATCAGTTCGAGCTTCGTGCCGTCGAGGTCGCAACGCCAGACGGTCCCACCCTGGCAGTCGGTGCGGTTCGAGTCGAACTTCCGGCCTTTGCCGTCCGACGCTTGCAGCCCCTTCACCCCTTGGTCGCCGACGGTGAAGTAGAGTTTGCCGTCAGGCCCGAGGTGCAAGCCGTGGACGCCGTGATCGTGGTCGAACCCGCCGAAACCGGTGAGGAACTTTTTCGGCGGCCCATCGGCCACCGGGTTGGTCGCGTCTTTGCAGGCGAACTCCAGAATATCCGGCGATTGGGCCACCAGCACGCGGTACCCTTTGCCCACGGGGATGACGCAGACGCTCAGCGGCCCGTAGAGTTCCTTGCCTTGGTAGAAGGTCACGGCCTTGGTCGCCTTCCCTTCGCCCTTCTCGTCGATGAGCACTTGGATGCGGTCGCCTTCTTTGCGGAGGATCGGCCGGTTGAAATTCTTCCTGCGGTAGTTGACCGCTTCGGAGACCCAAACCCGGCCTTTGTCGTCCACGTCGATCGAGGTCGGATTGATGACCATCGGCTCCGCGGCGAAGAGTTCGACTTGCAACCCCTCCGCCGGCTTCATCGCGGCCAAGCCCTTCTCGGGTGAGAGCTGGGCGGAGGCGGACAAAGCGAAAAGGGGCAAGAGTGCGAGGGAGAGGAACCGGCGGATCATTGGGGAAAGCTCCGAAGGCGGGGAGGATCTCAGGGAATGATAGCGTAACCGAAAGCAGATTGGGACAGCAGAAGATTTCACCGCAGAGAAACAAGGGACGCGGAGACCGAACCGATCGGGTTTTCATGCTGAAAAATCTTGTTGACTCCGCGTTCTCTTCTTTCTCTGCGGTGAAATCTTCTTCGATGTCGGTCGTATGATGTTGGGAACGGGACAAGGATCCACACCATGCCGACGCCGGAACGGATGTTGACGACCCTGAAGCGGGCCACCGAGTTCGTGAAACTCACTCCCGGCCGCACGGGGCACTTCGTCGAACTGCGGGATTCGGCCGATGTCCTCGTCGCAGGGGATTTGCACGGCCACATCGCCAATTTCCAAGTCATTCTCCAAGCCGCCGATTTGGCGAACCACCCGCAGCGGCACCTCGTGCTGCAGGAAGTCGTGCACAGCGCCTTCCGCTACCCGACGGGCGGGGACAAATCGCATCAGTTGCTCGATTTGTTCGCCGCGCTCAAGTGCCAATACCCGACGCGGGTGCATTTACTGCCGGGCAATCACGAACTGGCGCAGATGACCGGCCGGCCGATCGGCAAAGGGAACGAATCGCAGAACCAAGTGTTCGTCGAAGGAATCAAAGCCGCCTACGGCACCGCCTGGGCCGAGATCGAGAAGGCCTATTACGAACTGCTGCGGGCACTGCCGTTGGCCTACCGGACGCCGAACCGCGTGTTCCTCAGCCACACGCTGATCCCCGGCAAGCAATTGAACACGTTCCACATGCTGCAATTGAAACAGGAAGCCTACGCCGACAGCGATTACGCCCCCGGCGGTATGCCGTATGGAATCACGTGGGGTCGCGATACTTCGCAAGAGACAGCCGAGGAATTCTTGCGGATCGTCGATGCGGATTTGTTGATCAGCGGGCACATCCCGACGGATACCGGCCACGAGGTGCCGAACACGAAGCAGTTGATCGTGGATTGCTCGGCTTCGCCGGCGGCATACGTCCTGTTCCCGACCGACCGGCGGTTGACACAGCAAGAATTGCTGGCGGGGGTGGTTCAATTTTGAGTCGTTCGTCATGCGTCATTCGTCATTCGGGCTGCCGCAAGTCGGATATGCCCATGAGGCCGTGCGTCAGCACGAATGACGAATGACGAATGACGAATGACGAATGAC
>JBBRUN010000002.1:0-31066 GCA_038247765.1 Gemmatales bacterium
CGGTCGCCGAAGTCAAGCGGTCGGCCGCGTCGTAGGTGTTCGTCGTCGTGCCGACGGTTTGCCAACTGCCGGCCAAATGCGCCGCGTTCGTTTACGACAGCAGCGTCCCATCGACGTTGTACGCGCGCGTCTGCCGGATCCAGAACTACCTTTCGCGATCAACACGCGAGGAGAGTTTAACCCTTGTCTCGTGCCGTTTGGCGAGAAACCCACTTCCATCCTTGTGAGCCGTAGGTAGCGGCGATTCTTGGAGGCTTTGTCGGCACGCTTTGCGTGACGCCATACCCGTACCGGATTCTCACCGGCGTCACGCCTGTTTTTACTGAAACACTCAACTGCGCATTCGGCGCAAACCCTTGTTCACACGGAGAAAGACCCATGACGACCGGACGCCGCGACCTCGCCTACTTCGCGAACAACGTCGGCAGTTCCTTGACCACGGCTCGGATGGCGTCGTCGCTGAGTTCGTCGGCCCGGAAGGCGAAATTGGCGACCACTTTCTTCTTGACGAACAACAATACCGTGACGTCCGCATCGGCGGCGAGTTTGTACGCCGGCGGCCCATCGACATCTTCGAAGGCGCCGACAGGGGCGTTCTTGATGGCCGAGGTTTTCGACCACTTCGCCAAAACATCCAAGTCGGCCTTGGCCGCGAGCTGCGTCACCCAGACTTTGAATCCGGCCTGTTTCGGTACCTCGGCGTCGAGTTTGACGACGAGCTTCGCCAGTGGCGTGGAAAGCGACCGGGCGAAAATCACGGCCGTCGGTTTGTCGTCTTGCTCGCAGACGTAGCAGGTCTGCTGGCCGCGCTGCGGCCCCGTGGCCACGAGGAAGCTGTACGGCCCAGGCCGCTGCCCGACGGGCACCCCCGACACGCACGGATCGGCGGCGCCGGCGAACGCGGGGAACAGGATTAGAGTAATGAGATTGCGGAGCATGCTGGGAACTCTCGGGTAGGGATACAACTACTCTGCCAGCAATTCGCCCAGCGCCACCGGGCAGGCTTCGGGGAAGGTCTCCGTTGGCAGTCCGGTTTCGGACGAGGCCACTTGCACTGCGTCGAGGTATACCGAGTCGTACTCACGAGCCAAGTAGTTTTCAAGGACTTTGCTCTCGGAGAGGTCGTACCGCAACTGAAAATGCTGGGTTTGCAGAGTCGCTTTCCAACTCCCGGTTCGTTTCTCGGGCTGGAATTCCCATTTCAGCCAATGCGTGAGCAGCACGAGCAAACTACTTTTCACGGCGTGGCGTTGACTGCGCGACATATCTTGCAGGAACTCCTTCAAATTCCCGAAATCGAGCGCATCGAAACTTTCCAGCTCGATCAATTCGATCATCGCCCCGTACCAAGCGACTTCGTCGCGCTCGTACAAAGCTGTCAATGGTGGAGCTTGCGAAGTAGCGGGCATCGTCGCCTCCGAATAATTGTCCCGTCCATTTTACTCCGCCAGCAGTTCGTCCAAGGTCACAGGGCACTTTTCGGGGAAGGTCTCGGGCGGTAGGCCGGTTTCCGTCGCGGCTAGTTTCACCGCACGCGCATATGTATCGCCGTAAACTTCGACGGCATAGTTGTAAAGAGTTCGGCTGTCCATCAAATCATCCCGCAAGTCCGAGCGTTGAACGATCATGGTGGCCATCCACCCACCCGAACGCTGCCCCGGTTGAAACTCCCACTTCAGCCAATGCGCGAGCAGGATGCGCAAACGGCTTTTCACATCGCGACGATGCCGCTTGCCCATGTCTTCGAGCACCTCTTTCAGGTTGGCAAAGTCGAGTTCGCCGATCTTGGCTTGTGCGATCAATGATGCCATCGCGTCGTACCAAGCGACTTCGTCACGGTCGTACAGGCCATCGAGATCAAATCGTCCTGTCGATTCGCACGGATCCGACCACATCGTCGGCATGGCAGTCATAGCGGTCCTCAGTTCGGTTTGCTCGCGGAACTGGCCGCCGGCACGGTCGGCACCTTCGCCGCGCGCTTGGCCATGTCGGCCTTTATGGCGTCGAAGTCCTTGGGCGCCGCTTTCGCCCACGCTTTCTGCGCGACCTTCAGGTACCGGTAGGCTTCGTCGGTGCGGCCGAGGCGTTCGCACAAAGCCCACAGACCCAATGCCCCCCGCACGGATCCGGCGTCGTGGGCCAAGGCTTCCTGGAAAGCCTCCTCGGCATCGGTCGGCGAGCCGCCTTCGAGAGCCGCAATGCCCCACGACTCCATGTAGTAGGCCCCGCCGCCCCACGAGTGATGGTTGAAGTCGTCCTTGGTTTTGACAATGATCTTTTTGAAGAGCTTGCACCCCTCGACGACTTGGCCCGTTTGGCAGAGCAACCGGCCTTGCACTTCCCAAGTGCGGTACTCGTTGCGGCCGGTGGAGCCGGGTCGCTTGGTACCCGCATCGCGCAAGATATCGATCTCGGCTTGGGCTTTCTTCGTGTCGCCTTGTTCCAATGCCACGAGTGCCGCGTGATAGGCCGCACCGGGTTTGTCCGTCTTCCGCATCGCTTCGATCATCGTCGTCGTCTCGGCCCAATTCTTTTGGGCGAGGGCGGTGCGGAACCATTCGTTGCGGAAGGTGTAGCCGTAGCCCTTGGCGTCGGCTTGGAGTTTCTTCACTTCGGCGAAGCGGCCGTCGTGCACGAGGCTCTTCGTCAGGATGTCCATGTGGTGCATGAACTGGTGATCTTCCGACGGCTTCACGCCTTGAAACGCGTGGTAGGCCTTCTGCAATTCGACGGCCTTCGCGCTCCAGTCGGAGGTCTGCTGCCACTTGCCGATGCGGGTGCCCAAGTGCGCTTGCATGTGCAGGGCGTGCGGAATCCCCGGCGACGACTCGATGTACTTCTCGGCGTGCGGCCAGCCGAGCGCGGGCCGGCGGATGTTCTCGTAGAAGTGCACGAATTCGTGATTCGCACCGGGGTGGAGCGGGTTCACCTTCAACAGCATCTTGTAGAACGGCGCGGCCGCGAACTGCCCTTCGGCAATTTGTGCGCGGGCGAAGATGCCTTCTTCATCGTCGTCGTACAAGGTCAGCAATTCGTCGAGCGTCGCGGTCGCTTTCTTCTTGCGTTCCTCGGGGCCGACACCCGGCAGCATCCCTTTTTCTTGCAGCTTCGCCGTGATCAAGAGTTGCTCGCGGTGGCTCGCCTTCGGCAACAGCGCCTTGGCTTGCTCGATGCTGAAATCGCGCGGCGACTTCGTGAAGCGGGCCGGTTCTTTGCCGTGCCAGCCGAGACCGGCGATGGCGTGGAACCCGAGCGGCGATGGCACTTTGGTACCGCCGCCCCATTTTTCGAGGGCTTTGTGTAAACCGAGCCAGGCGAACGCGCATTCGGGGTCATGTGTGAGGGCGGTTTCGAAGGAGCGGGCCGCTTCGATCCAGACGTACGAGTAGTAGAAGCCGAGGGCCTGATCGCAGTATTTCTGGCACTTCGGCGAGGGCGTACTGATCGGGTATTTCAACAGGCAGAGATTGTCGAAGTGCTTGCTCGGTGCAAGGCCCGTCAACGGCATCGGCGGGTCGGGCAGCGTCCGCGGCGGCGGCGCGACTTCGCTCGCCGATGCGATTCCACAACAGGCGAAGGCCAGAACCAAACAGCGTTGCAACATCGAGGTGCCCTTCGGAGAAGGTCTTTCGGCAGGTCAATAAAGATTACCTCACGAGTGAGGATTTGGAAAGCTCGAGGACGGAATTCCGCGCGCTTCGATCGATGCTCGTGTCGATTGTGCGGTATCGATTTCCGCCCGCGATTGATTCCGCCCCGCGAATGTCGATCCGTTCATTGGCGTTTTCGCGCACTCCGTTCTATACTTTCGCGCTCGGCTCCGAATTTCGCGTCACCGACCGGACTGAGGCACCATGCCGCCTGCCCCGGCCATCACTGCATCCCCCGAACTCGACGAGTTCCTCGGGGGCCTTATCGCGTCGAAAGTGATCGATGGAGGCCGTGCGCGCAGTGCCCGGGACGCGTACTTCAACGAAGCCGGGGTCGCCGATGTCGGCGAATTTGCCGAGTTCTTGGTGCGGCGAGGGTTGCTCACACCTTATCAAGCCGAGCGCTGCGCGACGGGGGAAACCGGCAAACTCGTGCTCGGGCCGTACTTGTTGCTGGAACCGCTCGAAAGCCACGGGTTCGGAACGGGCTTTCTTGCGGTTCATCGGGGCGACCGTCGCCGCTTCGCCGTGCGCGTGCTGCCGCTCCGGAGCCTTTGGAAGGTCCTCCAAGCCAAACGCCAAGTGGAATCGTACCGGGTACTGCCCGAGCACCGTGCGATTATCCCACTCGCGGAGGTCGATACCGCCAACGGTTCGCACTATCTCAGTTGGCCGTTCGTCGAAGGTGAAACTCTGTCGGCGATTTTACAACGGACCGGGCCGATGACCGCGCACGACGTTTGCCGGGTGTTTGCCGACGTGGCCGATGGCTTGGCGATCGGCCACGCGGCCGGAATCGTCCACGGGATGCTCAGCCCCGCATGCATCGCGATCGGCACCGATGGTCGCGCCGGTATCCTCGACTCGGGACTCGGGGCCATCGCTGCGGAAAACTGGGATGACGAGTCGCTGCTCGACACCGTCACGCTGTCGAAATCCGCAGTCGGGATGCTGGACTGGTGCGCCCCGGAGACGATCGCCGAGCCGTGCGTCCGCACCCCGGCCACCGATGCTTACTCGTTCGGTTGCGTGCTTTTCGCCGCGCTGACCGCGCTTCCACCGTTCGTCGCCGAGAGCGTCGTCGAAAAGATGCTCGCGCACCGGACGCGCTCGCCGGTGCCACTGCGGACCCTGCTCCCGGGCATTGCGCCGGCACTGGAAGAACTGGTGCAGTCGCTCTTGGCCAAGGATCCCGAGAGACGCCCAGGACTCGCGGAAGTCAAAGAGACCCTCGAAGCCCTGACGAACTCGGTGCCGGTGGCCGCCGCTTCCACCGTGCCGATCGGGAAGCTGACTTTGCACGTCGCGGATCTATTCGGGGACGATCGCCAACTTCCGCCGGAGCCGGATCACGCCGGTTCGAATTCCGCTTCCGCCCCGGCATACACCGCTTCGCAAATTTTCGAAAGCTCGGACGGGCTCATCGATTTCGATGTCCCCGGTGAAGTCTACGGTGCGGAAACGCCCCTTTCCTCCCGGCCGATCACACCGATTCACAAACCGGATTCCAGCGCAGCATCCCGGAAGCCGGCGCCCGTAACGCCGAAGGTGGCCGACCCCAGCACGACATCGTTTCCGGAGTTGCTCCTCCCGGTCGGGGGCGTTTTGCGGACGCTGAGTTTGCCGAACACCTCGGCCCCGCCCAAATCGATGTCGGGGCCGGCGCCGTCGAAAACGCAGTGGGAACCGCCCCCCGCCCCGGTGAACTGGGTCGGGACCGGGGCGAAGTCCGGGGTCCGCGTGGTCCGCCCTCTGGTCGTCGTGCCGCCGGTTCCGCAGTTCGACTCTCCGTTCGTGCGCGGGCTGCGGAAAAAACTGCTGTTCTGGACACAACCGGGCGACATCGTCCAAATCAGCATCTTCGGTGCGCCCGAGATTGCGGCCGGTCAGCGTGTGAATTTCTTGGTGTACGCCCATTCGCCGGAAGCGTCTTCGAGCGTGGTGACGCTCAGCCGGGCGTTGCGGCCCGAATCCGAATTGCTCGGCGTCGGCTTTTTGGATGCCCCCGTGAAACGGGGCATCGACGTCAACCTGCACTTGGCGCTCACCTGCGCCGGGGTGGCAAAATCGTCGGTCAAGTTCACCTGGGTCGGGCAGACGCAACCTCGGACTTTCGAAGTGTTCGTCCCGTGGGAAAGCCCCTCCGGCCTCGCCTCGGGGGTCATCACGGCGGGCATCGACAAAACCATGGTCGCATCGATCCCGCTGCACTTCGTCATTACGCTTCGCCAGGTGTAGCTTCCTCCACCGGGGCGGGTGGCAGCGGTTTCTTGAAGATGCCCATCCGAGAGCGGACGTAAACCAGATCCGCCTCCGTGACCCCCTCGCGCCGCGGCAAGCGCCGCTCGAGCGCATCGAGCAATTCTTCCCACATGGCCTTGGTCGGGTGCTCCACTTTTTGCCAGTTTTCGCGGCGGCGGAAGCGGACTTTGAACGACCACTTCCCGGCGAAGCGCTCGACGCTCACGAAGCGTTTCTCGCCGCTGGCCGGGTCGGCGTCGTTCCACTGAATTTCGACGGACATGGTCGCACGCTCCCCGACGGCTCCGGAACCCCGCACTACAATGAACATAGCGTAACCGGAGGATTCGACCGTCCCGAGACACCCGATGTTGGCGTTGGAAAAGTACAATTCGGCCGTCACCGCCTTGGCGTTCTCCCCGGATTCGGGGTTGTTGCTTTCGTGCGCCCTGAAAGAGCCGGTGCGGCTCTGGGACGAGTCGGGCGAGCGGGTGGCGCAGTTCGACCCCGGCTTGTCCGGGCCGCGCCACGCGGTCGCGTGGTCGCCCACGGGGGCTTCGTTCGCGTATGCCGACGGGTCGCATTTCGTCGCGGTGAAGGCGGGCGTAGTCGAAGTCCGCGAGTCGGCCCCGAAAGGCTCGGACGTGACCGGCTTGGCTTACCTCTCCGAAGAGCTGTTGGCCATCGGCACGGGCAGCCGCAATCTCCCCGCGCCGGGCAGCGTCCAACTGTGGGATGTACCCCGCCGAATTATCCGCCCGATGGTATTCCGCGAGGAGCAAGGGGTCCGCGGGTTGATCGCCCACCCGGCCACGAAAATGATCGCGTGGATCGGCGGCCCCGACCTGTCGGTCTGCACGATCACGAAAACCGATCGCCAGAAATTCTCCGGCCGGGCTAGCGTCGTCAACGGCAAGTACCTGTCGATGGCCTTCAGCCCGGACGGCGAGAGCCTCGCCGCCGGGATCGACTGGAGCTTCACGATCTACCGACTCCAGACTGCGCAGCCGATCCGGACGATCCGCCAGCACAAGGGGCAGGTGGCCGCGATCGCGTACAGCCCGGATCGCCGCACGTTGGCAACGGGGAGCTGGGACGAAACCGTCCGGCTTTGGGATCTCGAAACGGGGTTGGAAAAGACGTGCTTCAACTGGAAGATCGGCAAGATTACGACGCTGGCGTATTCGCCCGATGGCACCCGCCTCGCCGCGGGTAGCCTGTCCGGATCGATGTTGATTTGGGACGCGGAATGAACTGCGGCGGCGTTCCCATCGAGTTAAGCGAGATCACATATACCCTCGCGTTAACTCGTTTTCAAACGCTTAACTCGATCACTCCGATTTAACAGACTAGGCCCACCAACGACTTGCGCCCGGTCTGTTTCGGCCCCGTTGGGGCGAAGATTGGATCAAATCGATTCGATCCGTCATTTCTTGCGACGTTTTGCACGGCTGCCCAGTTGCAATTGTTTTTCTCGGCCGAGCTTTACGTCGCTAACGCGTCCGGCTCTGACGAGCCGCCACAACGCATGCCACACCCATTTTCCAGGGGGTTGCGCTGCGCTCACCTCTGGCTACTTTGGGTCGTCCCGTTGGGACGGCGGAACTATCCCGCCGCCGCGACGCGGACTACTTGCCCGGCTTGAATGCGAAGAGCGTCTTCTCGGTCATCACGTACAGCACGCCGTTGGCCACCACCGGCGTGCTGCGGATCAGCGCGTCGAATTCCGTCTTCGAGATCAGGAACTCGTCTTCCACCAGCTTGCGCTTCGCCTTCAACTTCTCGGTGAAATCTTTTTGATCCTTCGCGTCCGGCAGGTCGATCTCGTCGATCACCTTCGGCGACTTCGTGTGCTTGAACACGAAGAGTTCCCCGCCGGCGCCGAGGTAGATTTTGCCGTCCACGAAGTACGGCGAGCCCCAGATTTCGCCTTTGAGGTCGTACTGCCAGAATTTCTTGCCGGTCTTGGCGTCGAGGCACTGCACGTACCCGGAAATTTCGCTGATGTACAAGATGCCATCGACGATACAAGCGGTACTCATCGTACGGCCGAACTTGAAGTCGCGCGGCACGAATTTGCGGTCGTCCACGCCGCCGTAGTGCCAGGCCACGGCCGAGTCGGGGTTCGGTTTGCCGGTCACCGTCGGCTTGCCTTCGTCGTCTTTGCCGACTTTGTCCACGAGTTGCGGCGACACATCCAAGGCCTTGTTCTTCTTGGCGTTGACCACGGCTTTGGCGACGTCGATGCAGTAGAAGTGGGCGATGCCGGTGAAGTGCTCCGGGTCTTGGCCGGTGCCGATGTAGAGCATGCCGCTATCGGCGACGGGCGTGCCGATGAAGTCGCTCTTGGCCCCGGCGCCGCCGAGGTCGTAGACGGTGTCCTTCGGGTTGGCGTCGAGCTTCCACACGAGTTCGCCCTTGTCGGCGGTGAACGAATACAGCCAGCCGTCGCCGCCGGGAAAGATCACTTGTTTGACGCCGCCGGCGTCCGAGTAGGCGGGGTTGGCCCACTGCCCGTGCATGATGTTGTTGCCCGGCAAGCTGCTCTTCCATTCCACTTTGCCGGTCTTTTTGTTGACGGCGAGGAAGCTCGGCGCCTGCGGCTTGGGGATGTTCTTGTGGTTTTCGTCCACGCCGTTGGCCGTGGTGATGTAGACGAGGTCGCCGATGATCATCGGGCAGGCGACCGAGCTATTGTGCGGGAACACATTCAGCTCTTTGATCATGTCGAGTTCCCAGATCACGTCGGCGTCGGTTGTGTCTTTGTAGACCTCCGTCGTGATGCCTTGGTTCCCGTTGGCCATGCCGTCGATGTCGACGCAGAGCAGCGTGCAGCGGTTGCTGACGTAATAGACGCGGTTCCCTTCGACGAGCGGCGCGGAGCAGACGCCGATGTCGGGCCAGTCGCGCACTTGGCCGCCGGGGAGTTTGTCGTGCACGGCTTGCCAAAGGAACTTGCCGGAGGCTTCTTCGAAGCACATCAAAATGCCTTTGTCGAGCGGTTCGTCCGGCTCCCCTTCGACTTTCTTGGCGTCGCGCGGGTTGCGCGGCCGGCTGTTGTTCGTGCCGATGAAAACCTTGCCTTGGGCGATGATCGGGCCGCCGTAGGAGAGCGAGCCGAGGTCGGCTTTCCACTTCAGCATTTTTTCGTCGTTGGGGTCGGGCTTGCCGGGGATGTTCGTGTCGATGCTGTTGATCATGTTCCGGCCGGGCGTGCCGCCGAACATGGTGAGATCGGACTTGCCTGCTTTCAGCGCAGGCAGGGGCTTCGGTTCGACCGGTGCCGGCTTGGGTTCGACCGGTGACGGCTTGGGTTCGGGTTTGAGTTCCGGTTTTGGCTCGGGTTTGGCTTCGGGCTTCGGTTCCGGCTTCGGTTCCGGAGTGACTTCAGCCGGTGCGGGTGCGGGCGCCGCCACCAGCGTCGGGTTGGATACCGACTTGATGACCAGCCCGACGCCGACGGCGGCGATGAGCAAAGTGGCTCCGATGGCGAGGATCGGTCGAATCGCGGATGCCATGATGGTTCCTTGGGTGCGAGGGACGTTATTCTGAACTTATTTATCGCTGCCGGGGACTTTGATGTTCTCCGGTTTACCTTTGGCATTCGGCACGATGCTGACGTTGTCGTAGTGAATGGTCGAAGCGGGGATGACCGTGGCATTCGAGATGTACCCGTACAAACCCGCGGCGCCTTCCGTGTTCGGGTTGATGTCTTTGAACTCGAGCGTCCATTTCTCCGGTTCCGGTTTGCCCTGCTCCCAGACCTTGCCTTTGAGCGTGGCCGACTTGCCGTTGGCATCGACCTCGACCGTGAATTTCAGCGTGTACCAGACGTTCGCTTTCCAGTCGAAGTCCATGGCCGCGTTGACGCGGTCGCGAGCTTCCCACGAGACGATCCGCAGTTGGCGCTTGTTCTTGTCCGGATCGGTTTTACCGTCGAGCACGAACACGTAGCGATGGCTCAGCAGGCCCATATCCGGGAATTCTCCGGCCACGTCGCCGCCCTTCATGTCGGCTTGGATCGTGTAATCCTTCGAGGTCGACGGCGTGATGTAAGCATTCGCCTTGGCGACCGGCGGGGCGCCATTGTTGTTGACTTTGAAGAGGACGGGCTTCTCGCCGTCTTTGACGATCACGAACTTGCCTTGGGTGTTCACCCAACCGCCCGGTGCGGCGCCGACGGGGATGGCCCCGAAATTGGGCTTGAAGGGCAAGGCCGCCGCGGCGCGGATGCGGGCCTTCGCCGAAAGCGCGCCGAATTTGGCTTCGACGACGCCGGCCGAGCTCGGCGGCACTTTGGCGATCGTCACGGTACCGGTGACACCGTCGCCTTTGACTTCGCCCGGCAGCGCCGGCGGTTGGGCACCAGCCGGGGTTTTCGGTGGCAGCGGCAGGCCGAATTCGATCTTGGCGTTCTCCGGTGCGGGGAGTTCCCGGCCGTTGGCATCGACGAACTTCACCGTCGCCTTCACCGCTTGGCCCGGCGAGCTGAGGATATCCGCAGGGAAGAGCATGATCGCGGCCGGGGTGGCCTTGGGGTCGAATTTCGTTTCCTCGGCCATGGGCTTGTAGTTCGGTTCCCCGCTGGCTTTGATGGCAGGATCGCCGATGCAGTAGGTGTCGTCGCGGGTTTGGAAGTAGATCTTCCCGTTGACCGCGATCGGCGTGCCGTTGGTTTCGACGAATCCGCCGGCGCCCGGTTTGGGTCTGAAGGCGTGCTCGGTAACATCGGCCGCCGCGGGGGCGGTCTTGCCGACTTTGTCCAAAACCGAGAGCTTGCCGAAGACGTCGAAGACGTAGAGCTTGCCGCCGGCGACGAGGGGTGCCCCGCGCGATACGGTGCCGAACTTGTAGCGCCAAAGGAGTTCGCCGTCTTTGGCGTCGAAGACGTACATTTCGCCGCTGTCATCCGGGAAGAACAGCAGCCCGTCGGCGAGCGTCGGGCTCGACAGGCCAAAGCGTTTCGACAGCATGTTGTTGTTGTTTTCTTTGTACTTCCGCTTGAAGCTGTCCCAGACCACCGCCGGCTGTTTCGCTTTGATCTGCGTGGCGTCGAGGCAAATCACCCGGCCGATAGGCCCGCCGCCGACGTTTTCATCGCCGTGGCCGATGTAGACTTTGCCGTCGGACGACACCACCGGCGACGGATTGACGACCTTCGCCCCGACGACGTGGCTCCAGACGCGTTCGCCGGTGCGGACTTTCAGCGCGTGCACCGCGCCGTCGGCGCCGCCCGAGATGAACAATCGCTGGCCGTTGATGACGGCGATCACGGGGTTGGAATAGTAGGTGCCCCTGAAGGCGAGTTTGAGATCGTCCGACGGGGACGACCACCAGACGACTTCGCCGGTTTTGCCGTCGACAGCGAGAAAGCGGTTCGATCCTCGGGCTTGGTCGCCCCACGAGCCGTTGACGATTCCCAAGATGACGAGGCCGCTGTCGAAGATCGGCGAGGCGATGCGCCCGCCGTACCCGGTGACGCGTCCGAATTCTTCGGTCAGTTGGCGCTTCCAGAGAATCTTGCCGTCTTTGGCGTTCAAACAGACGAGCTCGCCCGCCGTGGTTTGCGCGAAGATCGTCCCGGCGGCGGGGTCGGCCGTCAGCGACGTCCAACCTAGGCGGACGGAGGTGATGTCGGTGAGGTAGACTTTGAAACTGGTTTCCCAGAGGAGTTTGCCGGTGTCGGCGTCGAGGCATTGGACGCGCTCGACTTCCGTCGGCTTGGCCGTGTCGGCCCCGTTGATTTGGAAGAGATTGCCGCCCATGATGAGAGGTGCCGAGCGGCCGCCGAACGGTTGCTTCCAGATCAAGTTCCCTTTGCCGACGGCGGCGAGGTCGAAGGTGTCGGGCAGCCCCGAATCTTTCGATTGGCCGGTCTGATCCGGGCCGCGCCAATGGATCCAATCGGCGGCGGAAACCGGGGCGGCGGCGAGCATCCCGAGCAGCAAAGCGAGGCGACTCAAGCGCGGCATGAACGTCTCCAGACGTGGGAGGGGGCGGGTTCGATTCTTGTCGTTATACCGATTTTTTCACGCGAACCACCCGCCGCGATTTTAACTCGAAGCGGGGCAAGGTCCCCGGCGCGACGGCGGCGACATCGACCCGGAAGAGCAAATCGTCGCGGATGGCACGGGCCACGTTCTCAGCCAACTTCATGCCGAAGGCGGCCTCAGTCGGTTCGATTTCGATTTTCAAATCGGACAGGACCTCCGACTCGTCGATGAGGATTCGGAATTCGACCACTTCGCGGAATCGGCGAATCACGGCTTCGATGGCCGAGGGATAGAGATTGTTGCCCCGGATGTGGATCATGTCATCCGCGCGGCTCAGGATGCCCCCGGTGATGTACCGATGGCCTTGAGCATCCCGGGTCGGGCTGAGCGTTACCAAGTCGCCGGTGCGGTAGCGGATCAGCGGGGAACCGACGCGGCCGAGGTTCGTCAGCACGAGTTCGCCGGTGTCACTCGGCCGGCCGGTGCCGGGATCGAGCACTTCGACGAGGAATTCCGATTCGAGAATCCGCATCTCGTTCGGTCGATCCGTGGTCTCGAAGGCGACCGGGCCGACTTCGGTGAGGCCGTAATGATCGTAGACGCGGGCACCCCAAGCTTGGGCGATCCGTTCCCGCGTCGCGGGGATGCTGCCGCCCGGTTCCCCCGCGACGACCACGGCCCGCACCGCCGACGCGGCCAAATCGATCTTCTCGGCCAGCGCGACTTCGGCGAGGTGCAGGGCGTACGTCGGCGTGCAGCAGACCACGGTGGCGCCGTGTTCGATCAACGTCCGCAAGCGGGCCGTCGTCGGCATGCCACCGCCGGAGATGGCGAAGAATCCATCGCGAGCCACGGCTTCGAAGGCGGCCCAGAAACCGAGGAACGGCCCGAAGGAAAACGGGAAGAAGACGCGGTCGTCGCGCGTTAGGCCGATGCAATCGCGGAAGCCCTGCGACCAGCAATTCAAGATCCACTGCCAGCTGGCGGGGGTGTCGAGCCAGCGCAGCGGCCGGCCGGTGGTCGTGCCCGACGTTTGATGCACGCGGGAGTAGTCCCGCTGCGGAAGCAGGAGGTTGGTCCCGTACGGAGGTGCGTTCGTTTGGTCGACCGCGATCTCGGCTTTGGTCGTGAAGGGCAGATCCGCGATTTGCTCGATACGGAGGGGATCGATTCCGGCCGCGCGGTATTTACGCGGGTAGAATCCGTCGGCTTGGCCGATCTCGCACAAGATTCGCCGGAGCTTGGCGTCCAAGGGATCACCCCTCGCGGAACAGAGTTGATGGGGGACGTACCCGGATCGTCGGGTTGTCTTACAGGTCTGCGGGCGGGGACGAGAGATTAGAAATCGGATGGCAGACGGCCGTTGGCCCACTTTGCCGTTCGTGGTAGTCTATTCCTATCGCAATTCCGCACCGGAGCCCGCCGATGGCCGAGCCGCGTTCCGACGACCGGGTGCTAGTCAGCGACTATCAAGCGGGGAGCGAATCCGCCGCGCGGGATCTGTTCGATAAATACTGCGAACGGCTGATGAAGCTGGCGAAGCGTCGCATCGGCCAACGGATGGCGAGCCGGTTCGACCCGGAAGACGTGATCCAATCCGCTTTCCGCACCTTCTTCACGCGCGTCAAAAACGACGAGTTCACCTTCGAAGCCGAGGATGACTTATTCAAACTGCTCGTGCGTTTGACGGTTCGCAAGACCCTCCGGCGGATCGAGTACCACACCGCCGCGAAGCGAAATCCGAACCTCGAAACGGCCCAGCGGACCGACGACGTCGAACCGTTTTCGCTGCTGGCGGGGCAGCAAGTCACGCCGGATATGGAAGTCGCGCTGATCGATGAATTCCAAGATTTCATCGGCAACCTTCCGGAGCTCGACCGGCAGGTCATCGAATTGAAAATCCAAGGGTACACGACCGCCGAGATCGCCGAGAAGGTCGGTTCGTACGAGCGCAAGGTCCGCCGGGTGCTCGAGCGCATCGAGAAATTGTCGGGAACCGCGGATAGTGCAGAAGAAGAATGATTCACCACAGAGGCACAGAGAACACAGAGAAGATTGAAAAAGATGTGGGGAAACCACAGCGGGGCTGCTTGTCGTCATGTGTTTTTCATCTCTGTGTTTTCGGTGACTCTGCGATGAACCATTTTTCCGCACGATGTCCGGAATCGCCACCGGAACCAGATAATACCGCATCGATTCTCCGCCATCGCACGGGTCCCGCCATGTTCCGCCGCATCTTGATCGCTGCCGCAATCCTCGCCGCCCCGGTCTTCGGTCAACAGGCCGACCGCCGATCCCGGGACGAACCGGATGTCTGCCCGGAAGCCGGCGGGCGCTACGGCACCTGCGATGTTCTGCGGTTCGCGCCGGACGGCGGCTACCTCATCGCCGCCGGGGACGACAAAGTCGCCCGCATCTGGCCGCACGGCCCCTCCGGGTTGGAGACCGACCCCGCGAAAGGCCAAGTGCTCCGCTGGCGCGCTTGGCGCGAACAGCGCGGCGGCATCAAGGCCCTCGCCCTGTCCCCCGACGGCAAACGCGCCGCCGTCGCCGGCTACGGCATGAAGTCCGGGACCGTGGCGATCCTCGACCGCACTGCCTCGACTGAACAGGAAACCAAACTGATCGCGCTGACGTGGCCGAATACGGACGCCGGCAACGTCATGGCCTTGGCCTTCCACCCGGACGGCGAACGGGTGGCCTTCGGCACGGCCGACGGCAGCTTGTGGTTCTGGAAACCGAAAGCGCTGGCGAAGGAAGTCGATGGCCGCGGCTGGAACTGGCCGACGCGGGCCGGCAAGCACGAAGTTCTGGAATTGAACGAAACGAAGTCGCCCTTCAACTTCCCCCGGCTGCTCTTCTTCCAAGATGCCGACACGCTCGTCTCGGTCGCGCAGAGCGGCCAAGTGCTCGCTTGCGATATTTCCGGGCCGCTCTCGGACGACGCGAACGCCGAGATTCCCAAAGGGAAAACGCTCTTCAACGTCAACGACGGCTTGAAGGAAAAGTTCACCGTCTTCCGCGCCGAACTCTCCGGCGACGGCCAGTGGATCGCCGTGGCCAACCCGAATCCGCGCCTCGTGCTCCGGTCGGTCGCCGGCACCAAAAGTATCGAACACGCCTTGCCCAAGGATTCGCACGCCCGCAGCTTGGCTTGGCACCCCAAGACCGGCCAACTCGCCATCGGCGTCGCCAAAGCCCTGCCGGCGAAGGGGGACGGTGCCCGTTACCTGATGGAACGGAATAACGCGATCACGGTCTTCGACGCGCCGAAGACGGGTGAAGAATTGAAAGTGATCAAGGAATTCGAACACGCGGGCCGCGCCGAATGCTTGGCCTTCCACCCGACGGAACCGCGCTTGGCCGTCGCAGGCGGCGACGCCGATCAGGTGACGCTGTACGACATCGCGAAGCCCGAGAAGCCGCTGTCGATCGCCCATGGGCAGGGTCGCAAACCGTGGGGCATCGCCCTCAGCGAGAACGGCAAAACTCTCGGCGTCCGCATCGCCCGGGATGCCGCCGCGACCGACCCGAACCAGCGCGCCGCCGGGGATTGGACCGCCTTCGACCTCGAACGTCTGACGCCGCAACTCGACGCCAAACAAAAGTGGATGGTTCCGCTGGCGAAATCCGAAGGTTGGACGGTCGAACCCGACGCCGAAAAGGCGTTCGACTGGTATGCAGTGCTGCCGCGCGACGGGCTGAAACCGCTGCGGGTGAAATTGCGGCTCGACCCGCAACGCGACCAAATGCCGACCTGCTACACCTTCGTCCCCCCGGCCGTCGCCGGCGGTTCGCCCAAGCTCATCGTCGGCCACTACTACGGCTGCTCGCTGTTCGAGCTCGACTTCGCCAAGGCCGTGCAGAACGCGAAGACGAAGGAACTCGAATTCGAACGACTGCGGCTCTACACCGGGCACAGCGGCGAAGTGATTTCACTGGTCGCCTCCAAAGACGGCACATGGTTCCTCACAGGCGGGGCCGACCACACCGTCGCGGCCTACAGCTTGAAGGATTGGGATCAGCAAAAGCACCTCGGCGCGACATTCCACTCGGTCGAGGGTAAACTCGCTGTCAAGTCCGTGGCCGACGGCTCGCCCGCTTACGAAGCCGGGTTGAAAGCCAACGACGTCGTCGAACGGTTGAACGTGGCCGGGGTGAAAACGCCCGTGTACGACCGCCGGGCCGACTTCGCCCAACGCGGCGAAGTGAAAGAGGCGCTCGACGCGCTCGCCGAGCCGAAGTCGGGGTACGAACTCCTGTTCACGCTAGTGAACCCGAAATCGGGCGTCCGCCGCGAGACGCTCACGACCGTCCGCCAACGGCCGCTCTGGAAGTGGTTCGCCGGGTTCGACGAACGCAACCAACTGCGCGAGTGGATCATCTGGATGTGGCAGGGTTCGTACTACTTCACCAACACGACTCACGGCGACCGGCTCGTCGGCTGGCACGTCAACGCCCCGTCCGTCATCGACAGCCCGCAGTTCCACCCGCTGGAAAAATACAAGAAGCAATACCTCAACCGCAGCGTCATCCAAATCTTGCTGAAGAATCGCGACGTCGGCGAAGCGCTCATCGAAGCCCTCGGGCCGAATCCGCTGCCGCGCTCCTTCACACAGTTCGAATCGGCTCCGGTTCGATTGGCGGTGCGGCAAACGACCGTCCCCGAAACCGGCCTCGACCTCGGCATCACCGTCCAACCGCGCGGCACAAACCCGGACTTGCTGCCGGAGCGCGTCGAACTCTGGATCAACGACTACCGCTACGAAACTTGGGACAACCTGCCAAACAAGATCTTCCTGCAACCGGTGACGATCCCGCAGAAACACTTCCGCAGCGGCTCGAACCAACTGACGGTGCTGGCGTTCAACAGCCTTGGCGGCCGGGCGCAGCAGTCGGTCGTCATCCAAAACGACGGCGGTGCGGTCGCTCCGAGTTTGCTCGGCTTGGCCGTCGGCATCAACGATTACGGCGCCCCGAAAAACGGCGCCAACGACCGCGGCTTCGGCAACCTCACGAGCGCCGTCAACGACGCCGAGAAACTCACGGCCCTGCTGCACACCGACTTCACCGGGCCGAAGCGGTACTTCCCCAAAGGCGCCATCGCCCTCGAACTCGACGCCAAAGCGACCCGCAAGCAACTGACGGTCGCCCTCGATAAGTTGAAGGGTGCCCTACCCGACGACTTGCTGATCGTCTACCTCGCGGGCCACGGGACGCTTTTGACGCCCGACCCGAAAGAAATCCCGAAACGGACCACCGGCCAGCGCGGCTACGAGATCGAACTCGATGGCAAGTTCCTATTCTGCTGCCCCGACTTCACCCCGAAGAAGCCGTTGGAAACATCGCTGGGTGCCGAGGAATTGTTTAACGCCTTAGTGAAGATCAACTGCCGCAAGGTGATCTTCTTGGACGTCTGCCACTCGGGTCAAGCGACCGAAACGAACGTCATCCGCCGGTTGATCCCGGATGGACAAGGGCCGTTCATCATGGCGGCCTGCGAGCAGAATCAGCTGTCGTACGAAGACCCCAAAGTCGGCCACGGGCTGTTCACGTACTCGCTAATGCAAGCGATGGGCCCGGACTTCCGCCGGCTCGACAAAGACTCCAGCGGCGAGATGACCTGCAAGCAACTCTTCCGCTATGTGGACAAGAAACTCCCCGAGTTGCTCGCCACCACCGGCGACCCCGCCAAGCCGCGGGTGCAATTCCCGATCTGCTTCCCGCAATCGCCCCCGGAGACGGTGATCTTGAAGAAGTGAGCCGGGTCGCGTCAGCGCCCGGAGTTTCCGAAGCTCCGGGCGCCGGCTCGACCCGGCTCATCATCTCTGAGATGGATTGTCCGGACATCGTCCGGAATCGCATACACCGATAGACGATCCCCGTTACAGGACAATCTCGATGAATCGCCGCATCCCATTCCTGCTCGTGTTCACTATTGGCGCAGCCGTGTCCGGATCCGCCCGCGCCGACGAACCGGCCTTCGCCGCCGCGCTGCAAAAGCAGGCCGGGCCGATGATCGAGCAGTTGAAGAAGAAGGGCTGCACCAACGTCGGCGTGCTGAAGTTCCTCGTCCGCCAAGGCAAGGATTCGACCCTCCAAGACGACGCCGGCGACATCAACCAGAGCCTCGCCAACCAAACGCAGCGGGCGCTGATCCTCGCCAATGCCGACCCCGAATTCGGCATCGTCGAGCAGCCGAGCGCGTTCGTTGTGAAGAACGCCATGGCCGACGCCAACCACCGCACGCCCGAAGGGCGGAAGGCCTTCTTCGCCAAGAAATTCGAGCTGGCGTGGAGTCGGGATAAAGTCGAACCGAGCGCGTTCGTCGTCGGCACGGCCACCATCAACAGCGGCCTGAAAACGATGACCGTACTGTTCCAGATGTTCCAAGCCGACGGCAAACTCGAAGATGTCGGCCAACCGATGACCGTGACGCCGGGGCCGGAGTTGCTCGCGCAAACGGGCCTCAGCTACACCATGCCGGCCGCGCGGCGGAAGGCCCTCGTCTCGGGGGAGAAGCTGCCACCCGAAGCGCAAAAAGAAATCGTGGAGGAGATGAAGCAATCGGCCCCGGCCGCGAGCGAAACGGCCACGAAGCCCTTTGCTCCGCTGGCCGACTGCCCGGTGAAGTGGACCATCAAGTACAACGACAAAGTCGTGGACGTGAGGGGTAATTCAATACCGACGCCCAAGCCGAAAGACCGCGTGACCTTCGTCCTGAGCAACCCGACGAAAGAAACCTACGCCGTGGTGCTGCTCGTCAACGGCGAGAGTACGCTGTACCAAGAAAAGGCCGTGCCGGTCGCCTGCCGTAAGTGGATCCTCGAACCCGACACCGAGACGACGATCTTCGGTTTCCAAACGAGCGCGAAGGAAGCGGTGCCGTTCGAAGTCGTCGCCCCGGAAGACGCGCGGGCCGATTCCGTCCGCTACGGCGATCACGCCGGCACCTTCCGCTTGGTCGCCTTCCTCGGCACCACCACGACCGACGGCACAAAGATTGCCAAGCCGGAAACGAAGGACGACATCCAAATCGTCGCCCTCGCCCGCGGGAGTGCGGCCTCGACCGGCGACCGCCCGCAGACCCTGCGCGGCTTGCAGGCCCAACTCCGCGAGATCGGCAAAGACGCCAAGAACGGCCGCGGTTTCGTGATCAAAGGCGACGTGGCCGAACTGTCCGAAACGCAGCAAGCGTACTTTGTGCCGACGTCGGAGACGCCGGTGTCCGACATCAGCCTGCGGTACTTCAAACCGAAGAATTGATCATGGCGAGGGCTTGTCGCAGCTACTCCAATAGGCTCGCTTCGACTTCGCCCAATTTGGCTTCCGTCACGGCGAACGCCGTTGCGGTTTCGGGCGTTTCCCCCGGTTTCAACAGCCGCAGATAGGCCCGGCTTCGGTCGCGCGTCTTGATTCGATCCACAGCCGGCAACGCTACGCTATCCGACAAGTTGTCGTAAATGTCCGCGAGTTTGCACGCCAGTACGGGCCACGGCGCCGCCGAGAGCGCCGAGCCGTAAAGCCGTTCCCGCTCCACTTCCGGCAGGCGCATTTCCTTCGTGAGGGCGGACACCCAATCGGCCACATCGGCGCCGAATTCCTCCGCGATGTCGTCGTAATCCGTGGTGGTGTCTTCGATGGTATCGTGCAGCAGCGCGGCCGCGAGGATCTTCGGGTCGTCGATTCCGAAGAGGTGCCGGACGACGAGGCAGACGCGGAACGGGTGGGCGACATACGGGGTGGTGCCGTCTTTGCGCAGTTGGTGCCGGTGGGCCCGCGCCGCGAATGCCGCCGCCGCAAAGACGATTCGGTTCGGGTCGGTCATCGGATCACCTTCCGCGAGAACGCCACGATGAACAGCCCGAAGAGCAGCGTCCCCATGATCGACTCGACCATGACGGGGACGTTCATCCAGCCTTGGGCGAGTTCGCGGATGCCGCCCATGCCCGACGTGAAGACCGACACGCTGGTGATCAAACCGATCATCACGCGGTTCTCGGGGTCGGTCTTCTCGCCGGGGAAGGGCATCTTTTCGGTGTAGAACGACTCCACGTTGACGCCATACAGCACGGCGAACGCCAAGATGATGATGAGGGCCATCCGCACGGCCCGCAGCGGATTCGTGCCGTAGCCGCAGCCGATGTCGAGGAAGAGCCAGTCGCCGAAGTGGCGCCACAGCGTCCACGGCCGACCCCACGTCCAGCCCTTGGCCCGGCGCTGATTCACCTTGAAGCGGTAGAACGCCCAGTCTTCTTGATCGAAGCGGTGCTGTTCTTGGTAGCACTTTTTCAGCAGTCCGTATTCCTGCATCGCCGTGGCGAAGTCGCCGCATTCTTCGCTCGCCAGCCGACCTTCGACTTGATCCGGCGTCACCAAGATCAGTTTCGCGATGGCGTTGAGGAAGGCGAAGCGCTGCCCCGGCCCCGCGATGATCCCTTCGAGGTAGCAGCAATCGTGCAGCTTCGCCTTCGACAGGTCGAGGAGCTTTTCGAACCGGCACCCGTCGGCTTGGAATTTCTTTTCGACGTTCGAGCCCCGGAAGAGGAAGTTCTCGTGGAAGGTGCACTTCGTGAGGACGAAGCCCTCGGCGGCGTGCAGCGACCGGAAGTCGGCCTCGCCCTTGAAGGCGCAATTCTTGAAGTCCGACCAACAGTGGATCTTCGTTTCCCAGAACGACACTTTCTTCTCGAAAGCGCAATTCGTGAACCCGACTTTCCCCTTGAACTCGGCGCGGGTCGCATTGAACTCGCCGCGGATCGTGACCCTGGAGAAGTTCATCTTGTTCAACACCGAGTGGCTGATGTCGAAGGACTTCTCGAATACGGCGTCCCGGTTGAACGCGACGCGGTCGAGGGCGCAACCGATGAACGAGACATCTTCGGCGAACGAAGCTTTGTCGAACGATGCCCGCACGAGCGTGCAGTTGCGGAACCGCACCGGCTTGTCGAAGGCGCCGCGGAACTTCAGCCCCTTGATGCGGGCATTCTCCACCGGCTTGCCTTCGCGCAGGATCGCCAGCGCCGCTTCGGCTGTCATTTCGGACTTGCTCGGGGTCGTGTCTTCGGCTTGCACTTCCGGTGCATCCATCGCCTGTTCAGGTTCCGACATACTCTCTTGCTCCTAGTGAATCAAATCTCGGCCGTCGTCCGCGGGAACACTTCCTTGGCTTCGTCGATCAGCATCTCGTATTTGCCGGCGTAGCGGGTCGCAAAGTGCATCAACACCAGTTGCTCGACCTTCGCGAGCTTGGCCAACTCCGCCGCTTGGTGGGCCATCATGTGCTTGTATTGCGCCGCTCCCTTGGCTTCTTTCTTCGCGTAAAAACTGTCGCAGTAGAGCCGCGAGGCCCCCTTGGCCAGTTTCACCAACTCGGGCCGCAGGGTCTCGCTCCACTGGGTATCCGTCACGAAGGCGACCCGCGACCCGCCCGATTCGGCGAAGTAATTCTCGGCCAGAGAATCGAGCGTGAAGCTGCCCCCTTGGATCGTCAGTATCGTCGAACCGGGTTCGCCCACCCGGATTTTCCGCAATACATCCCCGACCCAGTTCCCGGGTCGCAGCATCCCGCCGGCGAGTTTGGCCGGATCGGGATGGAAGCCGATTTTCTCGCACAGGGCGTAGGCCCAGCACGGCACGGTGTGCTCCACGGGCACCGCTTCCACCGTCACCGCGTCGTTCTCGTAACAGACGCGGCCGCGCCAGACTTGTTCGCGAATTTCCGGCTCGGGGAATTTCTTCGTGCACTCCAACAGCGCCGTCCGCGTCCGACCGGACAGCAGTTCCGTGACCCGCACGACGATTTTTTGGAACGGGAAGAACGGGTACTCGTAACTGCGGATGCGGTCGTAGACTTTTTGAATCGTCGTTTCCGGCCCGAACAAATGCAGGGTCTTATCGCGGTCGATGTTGGCCCGCATGATGCGGTCGAGACCGATGAAATGATCGACGTGGTGGTGCGTGATGAAGACCGCTTCGAGGTCGCCGAGTTGCTGCATCGTCAGCGAACAATTGTCGCCGCCGTCGAAGAGGATGGCGTTGTCGCCACCGGGGTAGTCGATGTAGAGCACCGGATCGCCGGCGGAGCCGTTGACGAGGCGGAGTTCGGAGAAGGCTCGGGCGCTGCCCATCGGTGCCTCCGGAACGGGATCGCGTCCCGAAAGCATATTCGCCGACGGCCCGCGTTCAATCGCGGCGGAACTTCGCGACTTCTTCGCGGCGCTCGCGGTTGCGGCGCGACAACCCCGGCGTGTAGTTCTGCTGGACGATCTTCGGTTGGTTGATCCCCATGGCCCGCATCGAGCGGTTATAGAGGCGGTCCCAGAAATCGGGCTCTTCGCCGGGCATGCCGGGGTACGGCGCGACGACGTTCTTCAAATCGACTTTGGGCTGTACCGGCTTCTCGACGGTGAATTGCCCGTCGGCGCCGTAGTACCCCGCCGGTTGCCCGACGCGGGGGAATTGGGTGCCGACGCGCTCTTGCTGAGTTCCCACCGGCGTGATCACCGGCCGTCCCACGGGAGTGCCACCCGGCAAGGCGTATTGGGCTTGAGCGGAGGTCGCGCAAGCGGCGATCCCGCAACAAACAAGAATGGCTCGCATCGTGAATGCCCCCTGTCCGCATCGGTAAGAATCGCTCGCTATGCCGAGTCGGGGCGGAGCCGTCAAGCCAAATCCGGTGTACGATGATTGCGAATTGGCCACCTGCACCGACGTAAATCCTCCGGAGCTTCCCCCATGACCGCCGATCTTTCCGTCCCCGATCCGTCCGTCGTCCTCGGGCTCGTTTCGGCGTTTCGCAAATCGAAGGTGCTGTTCACCTGCTGCGAGCTCGGCGTTTTCGACGCGTTGAAACAGGGGCCGACAAGCGCCGTCGAACTCGCCGGCTCGTTGAACTGCCACCCGGACGCACTCGAGCGCTTACTCGGCGCCGCCGTCATGCTCGGCTTGCTGACCCAAGCCGAAGATCGCTTCGATAACACCCCGGCGGCGACGGCGTACCTCACGACCGCCAGCCCGCGACGGATGCTCGGGTACATCAACTACTCGAGCGCCGTCCTCTGGAAAATGTGGGACAACCTGCCGGGGGCGATCGTCGAAGGGACGCACCGCTGGAAGCAGACATACGACCTCGACGGCGCGATCTTCTCGCACTTTTTCCGCACCGACTGGCAGCGCCGCGAGTTCATCCAAGGCATGCACGCGTACGGGTTGATCTCGTCGCCGGCCGTCGTCGACGCCGTCGATCTCGGGAACTTCAACACCTTCGCCGACCTCGGCGGGGCGACGGGGCACCTCACCGTCGCGGCTTGCCGACGCTGGCCGAACTTGCGCGGCGTCGTCTTCGATTTGAACGAGGTGATCCCCATCACGAAGGAGTTCATCCCGGCCGATGTGGCGGATCGCATCGAGGTACTCGGCGGCGACTTCTTCTCCGATGAACTGCCGAAGGCCGACGTTTACGCGCTCGGCCGCATCCTCCACGATTGGAGCGAGCCGAAGATCGTCCTCCTGCTCGGGAAGATCCGCGCGGCGCTGCCCGTCGGCGGGATTGTGTTCATCGCGGAGAAAGTCCTCGACGATTCCAAGGCTTCGCCCGAATGGGCCGTGCTACAGCACCTGAACATGCTGACGGTCGCCGAGGGCAAGGAACGCACCCAAGGCGAATACGCGGAATTGCTGCGCGTCGCTGGCTTCAGCGACGTGAGCTGCCACCGCACCGATTCCCCGCTCGACGCCGTGGTGGGCGTGAAGCGATAATTCGAGGCCGACATGCGAACTGTCGCGCTTGCGCAATCATGGCTCGTCAGAGCCGGACGCGTCAGCGACGTTCGACTTTGGCCGTGAGTAACAATTGTTACCTTCGGGCGGAACAAAACCTCGCTGACGCGTCCGGCTCTGACGAGCCGCTACTGCACAAGTAGCGATAACGCGGTCAGGCCACGCACGCCCGCACCGAATCCTGCAATTCCCCGGCGAGGAACACCGACCCGGCCACGCAGACCAGATCCCGCACCGTCGCGTCGGACCACGCGGCGGCCCAGGCGCTCGGCGAATCCGGGAAGGTGCGAAACTCCTTGTCCGGCGCGATGGATTTCAGCACATCCATCAAGATATCCGGGGCCACACAGCGCGGGTTGTTGCCGTAAGGCGTCAAGTAGAAACGATCGAAGTGCGGGGCCAGAATCCGCAGCATGGCCGGGTAGTCTTTATCCGACGAGACCGCGAAGACGAGCGACCGCCGTCCCGACACCGGCAGCGATTCGGCCAAGGTGTCGGCGAGCGACTGCGCCGACGGGACGTTGTGGGCGCAGTCGAGAACGACGAGTGGTTCTCGCGACACGACTTCGATCCGGCACGGCCACCGGACGCACCTCAGCCCGGTGGCCATCGCCGCCCGCGGAATCGCGAAGCCCCGAGCTTTCAACAATTCCACAGTCGCCACGACGAGCTTGGCGTTTTCGATTTGATGATTTCCTAACAGCCCGAGTTCGAACGGCATCTCCGCCGAAGAGGCCAGCACGTCGGTCTTCACTTCGCGGGCCACGGCGTCGATCACCCGGCGGGCTGCCGGTTCCTGAACCCCGCAGACGACGGGCACACCGCGTTTGACGATGCCGGCTTTCTGATACGCGATCTCTTCGACCGTGTTGCCGAGTTGGGCCATGTGATCCATCCCAACGCGCGTGATGATGCTCACCATCGGCCGGCACACGTTCGTCGAATCGAAGCGACCGCCGAGGCCGACTTCGACGAGGGCAATCTCGACCCGCCGTTGCACGAAGTGCAGAAATCCCAACGCTGTGCTGATCTCGAAGAACGTCGGCCCGGCGCCCGGTTCGGTTTCGAGTGCTCGCACCGCCGGGGCGATCTGCGCCATCAGGGCTGCGAGTTCGGCGTGCGAGATCGGCTCGCCATCGACCTGGATCCGCTCTTCGACGTGCACCAAGTGCGGCGATGTGAATAAGCCGACGCGGTACCCGGCCGCTTGCAGTACCGACCCGAGCATCGCGGCGGTCGAGCCTTTGCCCTTGGTGCCGGTGATGTGGACGATGCGCAGGCGGTCGTGCGGGTCGCCGAGGGCGCGTAGGAAGGCCCGCATCCGTTCGAGTTTCAAATCGGCCGGGGTCGCGCTGCGGACTTCGTAGTTGATCCGCCCGAACCAGAACGCGATCGCGTCGTCGTAGGTCATGGGGGCAATGTAGAAATCGCCCCCGGTGCCGGCGTGGGCGACTACTTCTTGGGCTTCGCCGGCGGCTTCCGGGCGAACTCGTAATAGATGTGACCCGAGTCGACCTTGGACTCGAATGCTGTGGGGCAGATTTCGGCTCCCGACACTTTCGGGTCGAGTGCCCGCTTAGACGATTCATCGACGAGAACGAGTTTCAACGAATCGCCCCGTATCGAATAGATCCCCCGGCTCAGCGTCTTAGATTTTCCTTTTAGTTCTTCGACTCCGAGGAGAAAGATCCGCCGGCTGGATGTGCCTTGCAAGCCGAGGTAGCCTTTCAGGACTTGCCCAGCTTGAACCAATTCGGCCTCCCCGTCGGATCGAATCGCGAGTCGATTCTGAGAAACGTTTTCCAAAGGCTTGCCGTCCTTTTCCCCCTTCGTGCAAATCCACTCGCCGCTGAGTTTGGGCATGTCGCGGACCGCGATCGGAATGAGAAACAGTGTCGATGTTTCGCTATCGATGATCGCGCAATGCGCCTGCAAGAAATCCTGCCCGAGCAGACCGTCCAAATCGACTTTCTCGTTTTTTAGTTTCTCGGAGTTGTACAGCGTCACTTGGCTGGAAAGGCCTTCCATAGCATAGATCGTTTGTTTTCTCGTGATCAGGTATTGGGATTTTCCAGTCGGGATGCTGATGCGATCGACGCTACCAACTCCCATTTTCGTGTTCAAATAGAGTTTGTGATCTTCATCGGGGGCATTCGGAATTATCGGGTAGGAATCAATCCCGAATTTCTTGCCGGCGGCTTTACTCAGAAAAATCGCCGATGCGCCTGTATCGAGCAAAAGCAATAGCGGTTTCCCATCGAGTACCATTCCGACCAAAAACCCGTGTTGGTCTTTTGATTGGATGAGCGGAATCGCAGTATAGCCTTGTTTACCGAGAAATTCGGCAAGTGGCTGTTCGGGTATGACCGATGGCTCTGTTGCGACCAGTGAGCGCAGAGGCCCCGACGCGCATAACGCGTAGATGAGTGTACAGATCATCGTATTCTGAAGGACTGAAACGACACGCATCGGAGGCTCCACCCATCATCTTCTGCGAGAGAAATGATCGCGACGTCCGTCACTGCAACTTGCTGGTCCGGGCTGGTTTGTGCGGGCGGCGGGTCGGCGGGAGGGTTGAGCGGATTCGCGTCCGGCACAATTCGACCTTCAAGCGTTTCCAGTCGCAGTCTGGTGGGCGGATGGTACTACCGTATAGTGGGGCGGATGGTGCTACCCCCCCGGCGTTGAACACGGTCTTCCACATCGACTTGTGTCTACTCCTCGATGGATAAGCGAACCAACAGGCACGCTTGGTTAAACAGTAGCAGCCCACCTGCCGGCCTGTCAAGGACGATTTTGTAAGTTTTGCAAAATCGTCCTTGACAGGCCGGCGATTCACGCCGCTTCGTGGAATTGGCTGATCGGCACGGCCACTTCCCGTCGGATCGGCAACGGGCGATTCTCCCGGATCACATACGGCCGGCGGCCTTGGCGCTCGTAGTAAATCCGCGTCAGCACTTCGCCGATCAGACCGAGCGAGAGGAATTGCACGCCCATCACTTCCAGCATCACGCTGAGCAGCAGCAGCGGGTTGCCGGTCATCCATTGGCCGCCGGTCCACTTCATGATCACCGTTGTCATCAGCGTGATGAACCCGGCGAACATCATGAGCAGGCCGACGCTGCCGAAGAGATGCATCGGGCGAGTCTGATAGCTGGCGAGGAACTTCACCGTGATGGCGTCGAGGATGACGCGGACGGTGCGCGTGATGTTGTACTTCGAGCGGCCAGCCGTGCGGGCGTGGTGCCGCACCGGCACTTGCGCAACGTACGCCCCTTGCTGCACCGCCAACGCCGTGATGAACCGGTGCATCTCCCCGTAGAGTTGCAAGCCATCGACGACATCGCGGCGCATCACACGCAGCGTGCAGCCGAAGTCTTTAAAAGGGACGCCTAAGAATCGCCGGAGTAGCCAGTTCGCGCACCAGCTCGGCACCTTGCGCAACAGCACGCGATCCCGCCGTTGGGCGCGCTCGCCGAGCACGGCATCGTAGCCCTCGTCGAGCTTCAAGAGCATCCGGGGGATATCGGCGGGGTCGTTCTGGAGGTCGCCGTCCATAGTGGCGATGACGTCCCCCGCGGCGTGGTCGAAGCCCGCTTGCAGCGCCGCCGATTGGCCGAAGTTGCGCCGCAAGCGCAGGAAGCGGATGCGCGAGTCGAAGTCGGCGACCAATTGCAATTCGAGGTGGGTGCCGTCGCGGCTGCCGTCGTCGACGAAGACCGCTTCCCAATCGCACACCGGCGACAGGGCATCGCGCAGCCACTGCACCAACGGGCGGATGTTGGCCCGTTCGTCCTGGACGGGAATCACGACGCTCAGCAGCTTCATGCTGCGACTCCTAGGTAATCCGTTACTTCACCACCAAATCCGCCACGAGCGATCCATCGCCGAACTTCACGAACGAATTCGTCAGGAACGGGATCCCCCCGGCCGTCGAATCGTGCATCTCCACCACCAACTTGTACCGCCCCGCCGGGAGCCCCGCCAGCGGAACTAAGATTTCAGTGCTGCCTCCGACGGGGACGGTTTCGAAGCGCAAGCCCGTCCGGCCGCTGCCGCGGTCGTGGCCGTCTTTGTCGAATACGACGAACGCGATGTGCACGCTGGCGAACGTGCCCGGTTTCAATTCCCACGGCACGTTCGAGCGATTCTCCGCCTTCACCCGAAAGCCTATCGGAGTTTTCGCTGGGATGGAGGCCGGGATCGAATCGACCCACGTCAGGTTCGACCGCGCCGGGCCGGGGCAGTAGTGGTTCAACAGCCAATCGCGGAACAGCGCGTGGGTGTGTTGCTGACCCCGCGATTTCAAATGTTCGTCGTACAAATCGAAGAATTTATCCATCGACGCGGTGCGGCCGAAGTTGATATGCCCATAGCGCGGCAGCAACTGCCGGCGGGCTTCGACGAGCGTCGCATCGGTGAATAATAGCAGGGCCATCGTGCTGACGAGGCCGGTGCGGTCAGCCCCCGCCTTGCAGTGGATGAGAATCGGGTATTCGCTGCGGTCGAGCACTTCGACGACGCGGCGCAGTTCGTTCGGCGGCGGCAGCGAATTCGCGGATAGCGTGACGTCTTCTTGCGAAACGCCGAGGTCGGCGGCGGCGCGGGTTTCGTCTTGGTACCAGCCGGCGTCCGGACAGAGGCCCCGCAGGTTGAGGATCGTCTTGATTCCGTTGTCGGCCACGAGGTCGCGGACATCTCCTTCCGACGGTTGCGCCGAACGGTAGATCTTGTTGCGGATGACCGTGTGCTGATTCGTCAAGCCGACGACGCGCACCACCTCCGCCGCCAACGCGATAGCTGCGATTAGCACGATCCAGCGCACGGGGCGACGCCAAGGCGCACGGCTGGGAACCGGTGTCGGCACGGGAGAATCCATGATGGTATTGTGCCGGAATTGCCGGAGGTTGAATAGGCGAAGTGTACCGTAGATGTGGTAACGGGCGCGGGCGATTCTTCTCAGCGTCCCCGCCGGTTCACCTGCGCTGGTGTCGCACCCTCAGATTCCGCAACTGAACCACGTCCGAGTAGACAGTCGGAGTTTTTAGAACGACACAGTTGGCCGCAAGGTCTTTCTAGGCAATTAGATATGCTAATTTGGCAAACTCCGGTTTTCAGCGCGGACGCGGTTTAGCCGGCGAAAGTGCTTTCATGATCGTTCACGGGCGGGCGGGTCCAGCAGGGCACTTCGGTGTTCCGGTTGGTGACCGGATCGACGTAGACGCAGGTCGGGTTCGAGGAATTCCAAGTGAAAGCGATCCATTTGCGCCTTGCATATTGCTGACCGATCAAGATCGTCTTGGTCAGCCCGTCCGAGAATGATCGAGCGAGCGAGCTGCCGGCGGTGAATGCGAGCGCATTCCCAGCATAACTGCAATCACCTATTGATCATCCGGAATCACCCGCCCCATCACCCCGCCTTTACCGTTGAGGCTGATGTCCATCTTGCTCAGCGTATCGGCGATGGTCTGTCCGCGAAGTTCTCGACTGTTCATGTCTGGCTCTCCTTGAGATGCCTGACTCTACCGGGATGCGTGCGCCGCACGGCCAAACTCGGCAACGGGACGGTTACGGTTGCAAGCTACATGATGGCAATGACTTGCGCAATAACTCGGTAAAAAGTTCTCAGGAAGTGTTGACCGTCTGTGTAGAACGGGTATATTCAGCGTTAACAAGCCCGTCGTCTGCTGGACCACTCGAAATAGTGTGACAGAGGACATAGGACGGGTATTTTCACAATGTCTTTGGCGTAGGACGCTAGCCTGTGTAGGCTGGCGTCCATTCATTTCTGCCATGCCAAAAAGGTTCACCAAAGCTTGGAAAAGTTACTCGGATCAACTCAGCCTCATCACGTCGCGTGGCATTGTTGTCAATGATACAGATTCAGCAACACGCTTTCTGTCACACGTCGGATACTATCGCTTCACTGGCTACTGTTTGGCGTTTGAAAATGGCAGTCGCAACGTTTATGTGCCGAACACAACGATTGAGCAAATAGAGTATGCCTATGATTTCGACCGCAAACTTAGGGATTTGCTAAACGAAGGGCTGGAAGTAGTTGAAGTTGATTTGCGAACTTCTGTTGCGTACTACTTCGGCGAGAAACATGGCTGTTTTGGGCACACCAAAGAATCGAATTTCTTCAAGTACATTCCACCTAAGCACCAGCGGCCATCGACTCGCGCAAGTACGAAGTTCGTATTCGATCACGCAGAATGGTTAGAGAAGTTGCGAGACAGCGCCAGCAGATCGAAGGAAAGGTTTATAAAACACTTCCGAGATACTTATCTGGAGTTTCCCGATCTCCCGATATGGGTTGCCACAGAGGTGATGTCGTTTGGGTGGCTGTCTCAGATGGTGGAGGGGATGCGAGACCAAGACAGAGGCAAAATATCGGCAAGGTATGGAATAGATCCACATATACTTGCCAACTGGACACACCATCTTAGCGTCATCAGAAACGCATGCGCCCATCATGCAAGGGTGTGGGACAAGACGCTATCCGTGCTTCCGTCTCTACCCCGTTTGGATCAGCCGTATGGAAAATACTGGAGACCGCCGCACTTGCTCCAAAACGACAGGATTTCTGCCGCTATACTTGTCGTATATCAGATGCTTAAGAAGTGCCAACTCGACTCGGATTTCGCGTTTGATTGGAAAACCCGAGTATCCAATCTGTTAAAGAACCTGCCGAACTCGCCGCGTGCAAGCAATAGGCTGGGGCTGTCGCAAGAATGGGATTCTAATCCGCTTTGGTCGGAGTAGTTCGATACGGCGGGCTTCCTGTAAGTCGTGGTCTGCGCGGCTGGCGAAAGATGCGGTGACCGGCCCAATGGGCTTACAAACTAAGGACGTGTCCATTATCTACACCGTGTTCTTGGAGATACTCACGCCGTATCGCTTGTAATTACAGAGGCTTACGCGAACCATTTGATGAAAACACGGCATTGTTTTTGGACAGGTACTAAGGTGCGACAATGACCCGTAGAGTGATTACCTGTTCGCTTCACAAGCAACTTGCCGACATCGTCCGCCCTCACATCGGGAAAGTGTTCACATTCACCGAAGTGCAGAAACTGTTCTTCAAAGAAACTGGCGATGAAAAAGTATCGAAACGAGTTCAAGCTACCGACCATTGTTGTAACGTGACCAATAAAGAGCCCTGCGATTGCGCTAAGACTAAAAGGGCGTTGTTCGGGAAACTGGAGGGCGGCGGCTACTGCGTTCTTGCTGCAGATAACGACGGTTAAACTTCTTAATCCGTTTTGCGCACAACAGTTCGCTTTCCGTTGCAAAGCATCGGCCCGTTACCGAATCGGTCGGTGCCTGCGAGTGGCAGTCGCCTGTAATCCGTATCAGGCATCCCGACTTACGCCCCATTCCGTATCAGAAGGCCATTCC
>JBBRUN010000003.1:0-30782 GCA_038247765.1 Gemmatales bacterium
AGCGTGCCGGAGCACTTCCGCCGCGACTTCAGCCGGGGCGTGATCGACTCCCGGCACCTGATTTTGTACGGCAGCATCACATTGTTTACGCTGTTCTTGACGGTGCGGTCGTTGGAATCTCGCCGGTTGCGAGCGTAGGGGGTTTGTCAGAGCCGGAAGCGTCAGCGACGGACACGATTCGGACAATGTCGGTTGTTGTGATCCAAGAATATGTCGGTTCAAGCATTGCGGGAACCGACTGGGATTTTCGGAACGCAACCGTCGCTGGCGCGTCCGGCTAATGTGAATAGGAAAGATCCATGAAGACCGATAGCCGCCACAAGACCTCCGCCGGTTCGATGTTCCGCTTCTTCCTGCGCGGCTTGGGGCTGACGGGCCTGCTCACCTTCGTAGCCGGGGCCGTGCTTGCTTCCTCGACTTGGCCGGAGCTTAGCGGTGAGCCGCGCCAAGCGTGGCACGTCGCCTCCGAAGCGATGAAAGGGCCGTTCGGGGAGCCTGCCAAGGTCGCCGCGTTCTTGATTTTGATCAGCGCCGGGGCCGTGGTCGCTTGGCTCCTCATCGAAGTCGTGAGCGGGTTGTTTCTCGTCACCGGGCGCAAGAGCGGCGCGGGCGTCAACAACACCGCGCAGATGGCCTTGGCGGTCGCGCTCGTCGTCGTCGTCAACGCGATTTCGTTCCAGCACTACTCCCGAAACGACGCCACGCGGGATAAGCGGTTCACCCTCGCCCCGGAACTCCAAGATCAACTGCGGAAGCTCGATCCGAAATCGCCGACGACCATCGTCGTCTTGCAGATGGACAAAACCTCCGCGGCGGAACCGGATCGCTCCGATGCCCTGTCGAGCGCGGCCCAAGCGAAGATCGTCGAAAAAGTCCGCGACCTCGTCGAAGAAATCCGCGAGTTCGGCCCGCAGTTCGACGTGCACGTGCTCCACACCAAAGACGAAGAATTCGACGGCAAGCTCGACGCCCTCACGAAAGTCGGCGACGCCCGCGAACTCGCGAAGAAATCGAAACTCCGCACGGCGATCCAGACCGCCCCGGAGAACAGCATTTTCTTCTACCACGACGGCCGCGTGCAGCGCCTCGCCTTCAACCAGTTTTACCTGCTCGACAAAACCGCCTCGCGGCCCGAGGGGAAACCGGACGAACGCAACCTCGTGCTGATCCCCCAAGGAAAAGAAGCTTTCGTCCGCAAGGTCATCAGCGTCGAATCGCGCCGGCCGAAGGTCGCGCTCGCCGTGATTCACCCGGTGCTGACCTCGAAATACAAGCGCGACGAATATTCGACCCCCGGCGTCCGCAAGTCGCTCGAGCTCAACGGCTACGACGTCGTCGATCTGGTTTTGAAGAAAGGCTGGGACGGCGAATCGCCTCTTGGGCCTGCGGCCAGCAGCATCCGTGAGAGCGAACTCGAAAAGGTCGAGGCGCGGTTGCAACTGGCCCTCGACGACTTCGCCGAAGCCGAGGCGCAATTGCAGCAGTTGAAACTCGTCCGCGAGAAGACGCTGAAGGGCACCTTGGCCGAACTCGATAGGATGTTTCGCAGAGTCGTCGGCCGGCCCATCGACGAAGAGGCGGACCGCAAACGACTGCTCGATCGCGTCGTAAATCCGAACATCGCGCTGCGCGAGTCTGACTTGGCCGACGCCAAAAAGCGACAAGCTAAGTACGAACCGGAATACTTGGAATTCACCCGGGACGACGCCTTGATGGCCGCGCGGAGGGACCCGAACATCAAAGCCCGCCTGCGCGAAACACTCGCCGAATGCGATCTGTTGATCCTCAGCCGGTTGACCGTGATGACCTTGGCCGAGCGGCGCTCGGTGCCGCCGGGCTTGCACAACCTCAGCAAGGATCAAGCCGAGGGCATCAAGGAGTATCTCGCGTCGGGCAAACCGGCGATCTGCTGCTTCGGCGCCGGCGACCTGGGGCCGGTTCAACAGCGGCCGGACGAACCGTCCGGGCCGGACGACGTCGAGAAATTGATCCGCCGCCTCGGCGTCGTGCTCGGCCCACAGATCATCGTGACTGACATCGAATACGAAGGCATGGCCGAGCAGCGCACCGACCAATTCGCCACATCGGAAGATCCGCCGCCGCTGCGGATTCAAGATCCTGTGAAGCTGACGCCGAACCCGGTGGCCCACGCCTTCGAACTTTCCAACCGGGCGCTCGCCGGGCAGTTGAACGTCGTCCGCAGCGGCTTCCGTCCCGTCTACTTCGATCCCGCGGCACCGGCGACCGCCACGGCCGAAATCTTGCACACGGCCCCCGAGAGCTGGAATAAAAACTGGCCCGACACGGCCCCGTTCGGCAGCCCGCGCTATCTGCCGAAGTTCGAAGCCACTAAGCCCACGGACGAACGCAAGGGCACCCGCAACGAAGAGCGCAAAGGATCGTTTCCCATCGGCGTCGCCGTGGAAGTGCCGGTGCCCGCCGAGTGGCTCGACGACAAAAACGCGGTCGCCGCGTACGCCGCCAGCATCGTCGGGGCGGCCGCGGGTTCGCCACCCGGCTTCGCCTTCGCCACCACGAACCCGGATCGCTTCCAAGCCGCCATGAACAAGAACCTCAAGACGACGCGGATCGTCGTCTTCGGCCACGGCGGCTTGTTCGTCGGCAAGGAACTCGACCCCGGCCGCGAGACGCTGCTGCTGCAATCGGTCCACTGGAGTTTGAACCGCGAAACCGAAATGCCGCGCGGCCCCGACGCCGCCGGGACGTGGCAGTACCCGCGCATCAAACTCGCGCCGGTCGAATATTCCGCGTGGCGCTGGGGCACCTTCCTCGGGCTCCCGCTGCTCGCGGCCTACTTCGGGTTGATCGTGTTGATGCTCCGCCGCTTGCGTTGAAAATCACCCGGCTCTTCCCAGAGCTCGGCTCGCCCGCACTCACTCCCCGGTGGCCCCATGCGCTGGTTCACGACATTGCTCTTGTTGATCCTCGTCGTCGGCGGCGGGGCCTTCGCCTACTTCGGTAGCGACTTGCTGACGAAGGTCGGCCTGAGCAGCACGGCACCGCAACCGCCAGCTTCGCTGGAACCGGTGAAGCCGGATTCGATCACGAAGATCGAACTCCACGTCCCGGGGCAGCCGACCTTGACGTTGGAGAAGTCTGCCGCCGGAGTTTGGACGCAACCGGGCAACTGGCAGGTGCGCGAGAAGGAAGTCGGCGAACTCGTCGACGTGCTGACCAACCTGAAGACGCGCTTCGCGCCCATCGCGCTCGTTGATGGCGAGCTGAAACTCTACGGCCTCGAGGCCGCGCAGAAGCCGACGAACGTGATCGCCACCATCGACGGCAAACCGGTGTCGATGCTGTTCGGCCAACCCCCGGCCAATACCGGTGAATCGCCATCGTCCCGCCCGGCCTTCGCGCGCATCGGCGAGGCGAACGAAGTTTTGCGGATCGCCCCGGACTCGGTGCGCATCGTCACCCGCAGCGCCGAAGAATACCGCCGCCGGCAGTTGTTCGCCGAGGCCACCCGCACCCGTTTTGTCGGCGATGAGAACGCCCCGCCGGTGCCGGTCATCACGAACGACGTGACCGAACTCACCGTCGCCAGCCCGGCCGGGACGTACTCGCTGAAGCGCACCAAAGACAACCCGGCCCCGCGCCGCGACGGCGCGAGTTCCACCGCTAGTAAGGCGCTCATCGCGGAGGAACTGGCCGACTCGTGGAAGCTCGCCGCGCCGTCCGTCGACCGCATCGACCCCGCGAAATTGCGGGCGATCTTGACGACCGTCCCCGATCTCTGGGTCGATGGCTTCGTCCGGCCCGACATCACCATCCCGCTGTCTGAGAGCCTCGCCGAAGCCATCGCACCGAAGCCGAACTTCGGCGAACTCGCACGGGAACTGTTGAAAGCCGACACGAAACCGGATCGATTCACGCGCATCACCGGCTTCACGCGCGACTACCGGGCGGCCAAGTTCCCTCCGGCTTCCGGCGCATTGCTCGGGGCGGCGCCGGTCGAAGCGGCGCTCGCGGCCTTCGCCCCCGAACGCACCATCGGCTTGACGTTGAAATCCGGCGCCGTTCGCACGGTCCGCATCGGTAACGTCTCGCGCCTGAGTACGCGCATCGAACCGGGCATCCCGATGGGGCCGATGGCGCCGCCGCCCATGCCGCGGATCGTCGAAGACAAATACTACTTCGCCAAGTTCGAGGACAACCCGCTGATCTTCGAAGTGAAGGCCGACAAAATCGACGGGTTGTTCCTCGTGCCCGACGACCTCCGCGATGCGACACTCGCCCGGTTCAGCACTCCGGAAGTCAGTGAAGTGAGGATCTCCTTGAAGGGTGCCCCGGCCTTCGTGTTGACACGCAAGCTGGGCGTGAAAGAAGCCGAGAAGGACGAAGACAAGCAGGATCGCTGGTACCTAGGCGACCGCTTGGCCGACGCCGGCAAGATCGGCGAATTCCTCGACCAACTCGGCAAGCTCGAAGCCAAGACTCCCGCGGATCGGCTCGATTCGGCCGGCACCAAGACCGACTCGACGACCGTGACAGTTGTCGCGCAGGCGAAAGTCCCCGAAGGGGACACGCCTCCGGCCAGCCGGACGTACGTCCTCAACTTCGGTGCGGCCGATGCGGCGAAGAAGAAAATCCCCGTCCGCGTCGTGGGCTGGGAGCGCGTCAACCTCGTTGACGATGCGATTGCGAAGCTGGTCGAGCGTCCGGCCGTGGCGTACCGCAGCCGCAAGCAGTACGACACCGCCGAAATGAAACTGACGAAACTCGACGTCACCGAGACCAAGAAGGTGATGGACAAGGACGCCGATAAAATCCTGCTCGAACTCGCGTCCACGAAGACCGACAAAGGCCTCGATTGGAAGCTCCTCAAGCCGGTGGCCACGGCGGCCGATGCCGGGAAAGTGGCGAAGTTGATCGACGATGTTACCAAACTCGAAGCCATCGACTACCTCGATGAAAATCCGAGCGACGCCGACCTCGCCGACAAGTACGGCTTCAAACCGAGCGCGAAACCGGAGTTGAAGGACGCGCGACGATTGACCGTCAACCTCGGTTTCACCGGCGAAGGGGCCGTGCCGGAGTTGCTCGTCATCGCCATGCCGAAGGCCGGGGAAATCTACGCCCGCCGCAATGGCACCGGCCCGGTCTTCACCGTCGACAAGACCCTGACCGATGCGCTCGACCGCGGCTCGCTCGATTTGCTCCCGCTGCAATTGTGGAGTGCGACCCCGGACAAAGTGACGCAGCTCGAAATCGAACGCGGCGCGGAGAAATACCAGCTCACACCCGACGGGGCAAAGTGGAAGCTCAGCGGCCCGTTCGACGCCGGCGCCGCCGCGAACGACGTCTTCCCCCTCACGGCACTCTTCGGCAAACTGCAAGCGCTCCGCTACGACGCGATGACGGCCGAACCGAAACACGGCTTCGACAAACCGGCGCTCGCGGTCACCGTGACGGTGAAGGAACCGAAGGCCGATTCCAAAACCACGCCGCCCGAAGAAGTCCCGGTGACGCGGACGATACAAATCGGCAATGCCGTCGCGGACGAACCGAACGCCCGCTACGCGAAGCTGACGACCGGGCCGAACACCGCCGTGTTCGTCGTCGCCGATGCGGCTTTCAAAGTCGCGGACAAACCGGCGCTCGCTTGGCTCGACCGCAACCTATTGACCCTCGATCCGAGCAAGGTTACAAAGGTGCAGATCGCAGGACCGACGCCCGAAGCGAGCTTGACGCTGGTCGGGGCCGACAAACAAGATTGGAAGCCCGAAGGCGCGGCCTTCCCGCTCGACAAACTGCTCGTGTCGAACTTGGTCTTCAACGCCGCCAACCCGCCGGTGATCCGCCTCGCCGCCTATGGCCCGGCCATCAAATGGGCCGACTACGGCCTCGAAAAGCCCGAGTACACCTTTACGCTGACCACGGGCGAGAAGCCGGCACCGGTGGTGTTGAAGCTCGGCAAAGAGGAACCGACCGGCGAGCGCTACATCCGCATCGGCGACGAATTGGCCGTCGGCGTCGTCAGCGGTGCGACCACGGCCGCGCTCGCCCGTGGCAAACTCGAACTCGCCGACCGCGGCATACTCGCCTTCGATCCGTTCAAGCTCACGAGCATCGTCCGCAAGAAGGGAGCCGATGTTTTCGAGCTGACGAAAGTCGCCGAGAAGTGGGAAGTGCAGAAGCCGGCGAAGTTCACCGCCGACCCGCTGACCGCCGAGGAACTCGCGGATGCTCTATCCCGATTGCGGGCCACGAAAGTCGCCGCCATCGGGCCGAAGGATTTGAAGCCATTCGGGCTCGATACCCCAACGGCTGAAGTGACCCTGAGCACCGAGGGCGTTAAGCCCATAGTCTTGCAGATCGGCAAGCCGGTCGAGGACGCCAAGCCGAACGGGGATCGGTATCTGAAAGTCAACGACGGCGGCGAACCGATGGTGAAGATCGTCTCGGGAACCGTGCTCAACAAGCTGCTCGGCGAGCCGATCAAGTTCAAAGAGCGGACGCTGAACAGCGCCAAGTTCATCGACGCCGATCAGGTGGTGGTCGAACGCGGGGATCGCAAAGCGACCTTTATGAAGGTCGATGGCACTTGGAAAATGACCGCGCCCGTCGCGGCGGAGGCGGAGCAGGCCGACCTTGATGAACTCGTCAATGCGGTGGCGAAATTCCGGGCCGACGAACTCGTGGCCGAGAAGCCGGCCGACCTCAAACCGTTCGGTTTGGATGCGCCGCGAGCCAAGGTGAAGTTCTTGTTCAACGACAAAGAAGTGTTGAGCGTGCTCGTCGGGTCGTCGGACAAAGACGGCCCGCGCGCCCATGCCATGTTGGAGAAAGGCGAACTCGTCGGCCTGCTCGACGCCGGCCTCAGCGGGAAACTGCTCGGCGAATTCCGCAAGCGCGCGGTTTGGACGGGGGTCGACGCCTCGCAGATCAACTTGCTTGCCGTCAGCGAGGGGAAAACTAACTTCGTCCTCCGCAAGGCCGGCCCGGTCTGGGCCGACCCTGAGAAATTGACAGACGCCTTCGATGCGGCGAAGGTCACGGAGATGCTCGCCGCGCTCGCGCAGTTGAAGGCCGAGCGCTACGTCGCAGACAAAGATGCAAACCTCGAACTCTACGGGCTCAAAGAGCCGAAGCGCGTCATCGTCCTGTCGATGCAAGACGGCAAGGTGACGAAGTCTCTGCAAATCGGCGGGGAAGTCGGCGGCAGCAACGGGAAACAGGTCTACGCCAAGGTCAACGAACCGGGTCGGACCGACGTCTTCGCGTTGAGCGAAGCCGACTCGGCCAAGCTCACCCGCGATCGGGCGGCGCTGTTTGTAAAGAAATAATCAGCCGTCGATCTGGCGCCACTGCGTGATGTCGAGCCGCACATGCGGGCTGGTTTGGGTCAAGTCGGCGGCGCCGTGGTACGCGGCGGCCCACACCGGCCCGAGTTGCGGCAGGGCCGCGAGCGGCACATTCGAATACTCCCGGTACACGACCGCTTCGTCGATCGTCGGCACCACGGTTGAATTCTTGGGCAACAGCGACGAGGCCTGCTGGACGATCGCGGCGCCCCCTTCGGTTTCGGGCGCGCCGAAGACCGCGACCTCCGAACGGGCCCACATCCCGCCCGTCACGAGCTTCGGTTCCGCGTCGTTGTAAATTTTGGCGATGGCTTGGCCGAAGGCGCCCTTCGATGAATACTTTTGCTTGAGCATCCCCGCGAAATCCACGGCCGCGAGGCGTTCGTTCAGGTACGCCCGCGTCGCTCCGCGCAGAATTCGCAGTAGCTTTTCTCCCCCGGACGAGTTCATGCAGGCTTCGTAGAGTCCGCCGAATTCGGTGAGGATGTCGCGTTGGACGGCGTGTTCGAGTTCGCCGAGGTCGTCGTCGGTGAGCACCTTCAAAAACTTCTGCGCGGCTTCTTCGATACTCGAGCAACCCACGGGCAAGAGGTCGCCGGCGCGGGCCGGAGGGGCGAGCGTTTCCGATTCCGCCACGAGTTGCATGAGGTAGTTCTGCGCCTTCGCCCGGCACGAGTGCACTTCGGCCAACCGCAGTTGTAACGCGGTTTGCAACTGTCGGTACACCGCCGAGATTTGCCGCGCGAGGAGGGCTCGGTACCAGTCCGTCGGGTACCGGCGCAACGCCTCGGCGACCTCTTGCGCGGTCGGCTTTTTCAACCCGCGCTGCGGGTGGATTCCAGCGACGATGCAGTCGTAGGCGGCGCCGGCGGCGGCTTCCAACGGGGCCAGGTCGCGTTGCAAATTCTCCCGGGCCGCCACGACCCCGTTCAGCAAATGCCGCACGGCTTCTTCGGTTCCGGCGAAGCGGAAGTCCGGGGTGTCCATCAGCGCGGGGAGCATGCCGCTCAATTCGTCGTCCGACTCTTTCAGGATGTCTGCGGCACCCGCGAGGATCGCATCTTCGACCGGTGTGTTCACGCGATTCGGGCTTTCGCGTGGCACGCCCAGCAGCCGGGTGAACTGTTCGAGCGCCGCGGCGAGTACTTCCGGCTCGGGCGGTTTCGCACGCCATCCTTTCGGCGTCAGCGGATCGCAGATCGTCGCGATCAAACCGTCGATGCTCCGCCCGGCGGCGGCATCGGCGCGGTCGCGCAGGCTCGCGGCGAGCCGGTCGCTGCCGAGGCCGAAACGGTGCCACTGCTGCTCGGCCCACTGCGGAATGACCGTGCGGAGTTGTTTGGAATCCGGATGCACCCAATTGCCGAAAAGGACCGGCGACACGATCCTCGCAGTCCGCGCGACGACATCCATTCGCGGCCAACCGAATCGGCTGAGGCCGAAGGTGTTGATCTCGTTGCCCGTCGGGTGGGTGGGCAGCGGTCGGGCCTGATCGCCCGTCCGGCCGAGATTCGAGAGGAGGTCGAGCCGGAGGAATTCGACGGCTGCGACGAGCGGGTCGGAGGGATCGCCCATGCGCGGCGCCGGCGTCCGCACCGAAGCCGTGATGCGCGTCTCCCCCGAAAGCCGAGTCGGACTCTTCGGCGCTACGACGCCGCTGGAACCCCGCATCGACGACAGCGGGCGAACCCCGGAGCCGGTCGAAACCGGCATCGACGAATCGAGCCCCGGGATGATGAACGTGCGTGTGAAGGGCGCTGCCGCATCGCGGATGTTGCCGAAGCGATCGTCGTAAGACGCTTCGAAAACCGTGTCGGGATCGCCGAAGTGGTTCAATTCGGTGAGTGCAGCGAACGTATTGGCCAAGGCCGTGGTGCACGGGTGATTCGCGGCGGTATCCGGCGGGGTCAGCAACAGTCCCGTGAGATCCGGCGCGGCGTAGCCGATGCGTTTGAGCCGGGCGCGGACGGCGTAGGCCAAGTCGAGGAACATGCCGCTGCCGGTACCCCCGCCGAGCGCCGCGACGATGTAAACCCGCGGCCGGTTCGTACGCTTATCCAATCCGGTGCGGGCGATGGTCTCGCCGATCGCTTGCGGATCGAGGCAGGCATCGAGTTCGAGTTGGATCTTGTTGAGGATCGTCCGGTAATGATCGCAGAACGCGAGGCGTCCTAAGCAGCGGAGACCCATGGTCGCCGGTTGCCGCGTCATCTTGTAGAAGACTTGGGAATCGAACCAGCCCTCGGTGACCATCCGGCCGTTGTTCCGCGGTTTGAGGTAGTGCGCGGAGCGGTTGAGTCGCGCCGCGATGAGATCGTCTTTCGGTAGCGGGGACTGCCCGCCGTCCGTTCTCGAGGAGGCCAGTTCAATGGCTTCGGAGTCGCTGTCGATTCCGATGAGACGCAGCGCGGGGACGTTGTCCATCGAGCCGAAGCTTTGTTCGATGGCATGCCGGAGTTGCTGGAGGATGCGAAGGCCGGTGAAACCGACGCCTATGACAACCGCGGGCCGAATCGGCCCCGGGCCTATTTGCGCAGATGGGGCGGCTCGCTCGGGCAAAACCGAGGTTTCTACGACACTCCTCGGATTGGGCGTGCGATCGGCTTCGACACCGTATCCGCCGTCCGCCCCGTAGGGGAACGAAGTACCTTGGGCGACATCGGACGGGTAGCTCGGCATCGCGTAGGAATCGAACGGCGCGGAACCGGATCCGCCGATGCCGACGGCGACCGGAGCGGCGGCGTTCACGCGGACGACGGAACCCTCGCGGATGGCCTTCACCATGCTGGAGACGTTGGGGAATCGGTCTTCGGGCTTCTTCGATAACGCTTTCGCCAGTGCGGAGCGTTCGTTGGCCGGGGAAGGCAATAGGTTCGGCGGAGCCTGCAAATGCTGCATCAAAAGCTGTTGCATGCTAGTGCCGTCGAACGGCCGGTGCCCGGTCAGGAGCTCTTGGTAGACGCAGGCCAAGCTGTATTGATCGCAGAATCGGGACACGAAACCGTCGAAGGTTTCGGGAGCCGCATAGACGGGGGTGATGCCGCCGGTGACCGAAGCGACTAATCCTTCGAGATCCTTCACTTGCCCGAAGTCGGCGACTTTCACGTGGTTGTAGAGCAAGAACAAGTTTTGCGGCTTGATGTCGAGGTGCTGCAACTGGTGCTTGTCGTTCATCAGGTCGAGCACTTCGGCGGTTTCGGCCATGTACTGCAACAGTTCCTCGCGGGGGATGCCCGGCCGACCGGCGATTCGGTGTTCGCGGAATCGCTCCCAGAGGTTGCAATCGGCGAGTTCCATCACGATCACGAGGCGACCTTCGACGATGTCGAAGCGGTCGAGTGTCAGAAGGTACGGGTGCCGGACGGTCTTGACCCGTTTGAGCGATTTGAGCTCTTGCTCGACGAATCGGTAGGCGTCGTTGTCTTTGTCGCGGAGGTCGCCGTAGATAACCTTGGCGGCCTTGAAGATGCCGCCCGGGGCTTCGCAGCGCCAGACTTCGCCGAAGCCGCCGCTGCCCAAACGATCCAGGAATTTGTAACCGGGAATCGGTTCGCCACCGGTCTGGAACGAAATGGACATCGGCGGGGATCCTCGGGTCGTTTCGGGGTCGATTCGGCACGGTCTCGGACACGTAATTTCACTTCGCGGTCGGTTGCATCGGGGCGCGCCAAGGAACATCGACGCGGGCGTGGGGCGATTGATCCGCCGTACGCTGCGCTTGGTACGCGGCCCGGCCTTCTCCCGCGAGTTGCGGGAGATCGGCTATCGGCATTCGCGGGAACTCGCGGATCATCACGACGTCTTCGAACAGCACGGCGGGTATGAATTCCACGCCGGGGTTGGCGTCGGCAGCGAGGCGGCGGAGTTGATCGCCGGCCGGACCCTCCGGCGCAGCCAGCAGCGTGGCTTCGAGCGGGGGCGGTTTCGTCCCGGGGGCGATCAAGCTCGGCATCGCGTCGTCGAACATTTTGCTCAGGACGGTTTCGCAGTCGCGGCCGGAACCGCGATAGCGGGCGAGCGCCTCGGCCGGATCGGCTTTTTCCAAACGGATGTCCAAGTACATTCGGGCCGCTTGCGTGAGCAGCGGGGCGAACTCCGAACTGCGATCCGGGCTGAGGCAGATGTTCACCAACTTGCGGTACTTCATTTCGATTTGAGTTTGTAGACCACGGTCGAATTCCATGATTTCTTCGGTCGGCATTGCTGCGATGAATTGATCGGCAGCCGAATCGAGATCCGCACAGCCGGCGGGCAAGATGAACTCGCCCGATTCCGAATTGGCATCGGCCGTCTTTTCCGAATCCACTGTCTGCGCGAAACTCTCCAGCCGGGATCGGCAGTAGCCGACGTCGCGCAAGTACTCGGGAATGTTGCTGAGCAAACCCCGGTACAGCGTCATCGCCGTCGTGAGGAGCGTGTAGCGGTAGCGCTTGCGGGGATAAGCCGTCATCATCTCGAGGAGTTCGGCCGTGATCGCCCCTTTCCGCGATACGAGCTTTCCGAATCCGCCTGAAGCGTTCAGCCCACTGATCAGAGGGAAGAGCCGCGCGTAGCACTCGGTCAAGCTTCGGCCGAGCGGCTTGGCTTCCACTTCCAAGCCTTCGATGGCTTCTTTCAATCGATTCGTGATTTGGTTCAGCGCTTCCTCGGCGCCGGCCAAGCGGTACTGGGGCTGCTCGATGAACGAGACCGCGATCTCCGAAAGATGCGCCTCGATTTCGAGGGTCGCCGACTTGGCTTCGGCTTCGACGAGAACCTTCAACGACGATGCGGTGTTACTTTGCTCCACATCCGGCTTGCCCACGAGTTTCAGCAGTTGATCCAAGACTTCCACCGTCGCCATCGCGTCGATTTTGGCGGCGCCGGGCGTCCGGACTTTCAGCGAACCGACCACGGCGTCGAAGACGACATCCGCGCTGTCGCCCAAGCTGCTCCTGACGGCGGCGTCGAGCCGGCCCAGCAGGTCGTCCGGTGCCAAGCGGTATTTGACCCATTGATCCGCGAGCCACCAGTTGATCGGTTCGCGCAGGTGCGTCGTTTCTTTTTCTGACCAGCGACGGAGCAAATGCAAGGCGAATCGCTTGGTGATCGCCGCCAAAAGTTCGGGGCGCGGCCAACTGAGCCGGTAGAGGCCCAACGGCTGAACGACCGGCCCGGAATACGGATCGTACGGCGCGACCGAGCGGATGTAATCCGCAGCTTTCCCCACCGGGGTGAAGAACTCCAAGAAGAGTACCCGGGCCGCAGACCCGGCGATTTTATGTTGGTCGCGCGGGCGGATTTTCTTGGGCAACTGCAGTATCGCCGTGCGGTCGAACGGCGTCGCGCCGTCGACGATCGGCGACTCCGCCGTATCGAATCGCGTTTTGTACTGTTCGCCGGTGGCGTAATGATTCAACTCCGCCAGCGCGGCGTAAGTGTTGGCCAAGGCTTTTCGGGGCATTGATTTATCCGGCGGGGGAACCAAGAGCATCCCGACCGTTTCCAATTTGCGGTAGCCGAACTGGCGGAGTTCTTGCCTCAGGATATATGCGAGATCGACGAAGCTACCCCCGCCGGTCCCGCCGGCCAAATTCGCTACGACATACGCGCGGGTTTGATTAGACCGCAGACCCAAACCGAACTGCTTCGCGGTTTTGTCCAGGAAGTCGTCGCTCAAGAGCGTTTCGAGTTCTTGCCGAATGCGGGCGACCACGCTCCGGTAGTGATCGCAGAGCGCCAACCGGCCGAATGCTCGCACGCCTTCGGCGGGCCCCGATGTCTTCGGCAACTGGTACAGCGTTCCCGGCGGCAACCAGTGATCGACGGGCGGCAAGCCTTCTCGCTGCAGATAGTGTGCGGGCCGATTCAATTTCAGATGCACAATCTCGTGCGGAAGCAGGGCATCGTGCCCCATGCTCGCCGCGTGGACCGCGTCCCCGTCCGTATCCAAATAGAGGTAACGGAGAGTCGGGATGGTCGCCTGACCGAACCGCAGGCGAGTGAATTCGCGCAAGCGACGGATCACGGCCAGACCGGTTTGGCCGATACCGACGACGAGCGCCGGGAAGAGCACGCCGGCGCCTTCGCGCGTCGGTGGAGCGATGCCCAAATCACTCATCAGACCCGTTTCGGTGACGGCGCTCTTGTGCTGCGTCAGCATCGTCGCGTTGCCCGGTACATTCCTTTGGGTCACGAGTTTCGGCGTCACCAAACTCGGCAGGAGATTCCGGAGCGAACTGCCCGGGCCGGCCCGTGAAAGCGGTTTGGGGCTCGGCGTCCCGCTTCCCAAGAAGGCGTTGGTCGCAATCGTCTGCGCGGTACCTTGGCGAGCTTCTTGGAACGCTCCAGCGGGCATCGTGTTCACCGATGATCGCTGGTTCGGCTGGGGCGTGCTGCTCGCGGGAGATACCGGCGAAGCCGCCGGTATCGCAAATGACCCGAAATCGATGCGGTTCGCTTCGGCCGTCTGCGGGGCGTGCAACAGCAGCTTGACCATCTCCGCGCAACTCGGCCAACGTTCGTGCGGCGTCTTGCTCAACGACCGAGCGATGATGTGCCGGTCGTGCATCGGCAGCGGAGAGACATCGGGAGCATCGCGCAGGTGCTGCAACAGGAGTTGCTTCGTGTTCGCCCCGTTGAAAGGGCGCTGGCCCGTCAACAATTCTTGATAGACGATCCCCAGACTGTATTGGTCGCTGTACCGGGTGACATAACCCTCGAATGTCTCCGGCCCGGCGTAAACGGGCGTCACACCGCCCGTGACGGTGGCCCGCGCGCCTTCGAACGCTTTCGCTAAGCCGAAGTCGGCGACCTTCACGTGGTCGAACACCAAGAACAAATTCTGCGGTTTGATGTCCAGGTGTTGAATTTGGTAATGCGTGTTCATGAGGTCGAGCGCTTCGGCCGTCTCGTGCATGTACCGCAGCAATTCGTCGCGCGGAATTCCCGGCAGGCCCGACATCCGGCATTCGCGGAATCGATCCCAAAGGTTGCGGTCGGCCAGTTCCATCACGATAATGAGCTGGCCGTCGATGATGTCGAAGCGTTCGAGCGACAGTATGTAAGGGTGGCGGATCGTTTTGACGCGGTGGAGCGCTTTCAGTTCCTGCTCGGCGGCGCGGCCTTCGTCCTCGGAAGCGTCCAAGTCGCCGAACACGAACTTCATGGCCTTCAGGAATCCGCCCGGCGCTTCGACTTTCCAAACTTCGCCAAAGCCGCCACGGCCCAGCCGTTCGATGAGGCGGTAGCCGCTGAGTTGATCGGGCAGGACACCCATCGCTGCGGGGTTGATAGCCATGCGGACGACTTCCGAAAACGGCGTGCGCGGAGGCGGGAATCCCGCGGTGCAAGATTGCGCCTACCTATCTCTTAGCTCACGCCTTACGTTTGGCAAAAGCGCGGACTTCACACCAACCCTGAATTTCGTCAACTTCTCGACATCCCCCGCCGGATTGTGCGCCGGCCCGAACTTTGAAAGTGGCAACTGAATATGGCCGAAGTTTGGTACGCCCTTTCCGTGAAGCAGCCTTGGGCTGCGCTGCTGGTCTCCGGGCGGAAGACCATCGAAGTGCGAACCTGGGGGGCTTCGCGCCGGGGCAAAGTGCTCATCCACGCCGCGAAGATTCCCGATCCGCGCCCCCGAGGCTGGGCGGCCCTCGACACGCCCGAGTTAACAATTCTCGCCGAACGCCGCGGCGGCATCCTCGGCGTTGCCGAGATGGTCGGGTGCGTCCGCTACGACACGCCCGAATCGTTCGCCGCCGATGGCGACCGCCACTTCAACGCGCCGGATTGGTTCAATCCGCCCCGGCTTTACGGTTTCGTTTTCGAGGGGGCGAGGCCCGTTCGCTTTGAGCCGTGGCCAGGCAATACTGTCTTCTTCAGCGTGCCGGGGTACACTCTTCCTGAAGAACCCATTGCGCAGCCCGAAGCTCCGGTGCCGCCCGTCGTTTGGATCGAACCGCCCGAAGGCCCCCGGAAAGGATTCCCCCCAGCATGACGCCCAACCAGTTGCTCATCAGCGTTCGCTCCGCCGAGGAAGCCGCGGTCGCCCTGGCCGCTGGCGCCGACCTCATCGATGTCAAAGAACCGTCCAACGGCCCCCTCGGCGTCGCCCACCACGAAGTCCTCGCCGCCGTGCTCGCGGTCGTGAACGAAGCCGTGCCCGTCAGCGCCGCCCTCGGCGAATGGTCGCCCGGCGCACTCAACGACGCCCACTGGCACCTGCAACTCCCCGTGCAGTATTTGAAGTGGGGCCTCGCCGGTTACGGCAACAGCCCCGGCTGGGGCGAAGACTTGCTCGACCTCCGCCGGCAGATCCGCACCGGCACCGAGGTCGTGCTCGTCGCCTACGCCGACTGGGAAAAAGCGAAATCGCCGCCGCCACTCGAAGTCGTGAAGTTCGCCCGCCGCTTCCGCTACAAGGCCGTGCTGATCGACACCTTCAGCAAAGAAGGCTCGACGCTGCTCGATGCGCTGCCGTTGCCGGAGTTGACCGAACTGCTGGCGAGCTTGAAGAAGAGCGGCATTCCCGTTGCGCTGGGCGGTTCGTTGAAGCTCGAACAACTGAAGCAGTTGAAACCGCTCGCCCCGGATTGGTTCGCGGTGCGCGGAGCCGTTTGCGCCGGCGGCACTCGCGAAGGCATGCTCGACCCCGTGCGCATCCAGAAATGGAAGGCGGCACTCAGCGCCTGACCCCATAGACCCGGTAGTTCTCGTCTTCCCAGAGCATCGCCAAGCCTTCGACAGAAATGTCCCGGTCGCGGGTCACCACGACGTGCGTAATGCCGCGATCCAATAACTCTTGTCGAGTCACTTGGCGAGTCTTGGTCACATCGGCGTTCCAGGCCACGCGCTGCCGCCATTCGAGCACATCGACATCGCGGTACGGGATCGCTTTGAAATCCACATAGATCGGCACGCCGGCGCCGAGTCGGAAGCGCTGAAAGTCGATCGGGATCACGCGGACATCGGCGCGTTGCGACGGCAGCGGTTTGAAGTCGCTCGAGATCGCTCCGCGGTTGCCCGACAACTTCGGTAACGTCACCGGGATCAGGTACACTTCGCCCGGCTCGCGATTCTCCCGCACGAAGGCCATCAGCGGCTCCTCGGCGGTGTTCGTCGCGAAGCCTTGGCGGAAGACCATGATGCCGAGACCCGCGGCGGCGAGGAACACCAGCGCGAAAATGCCGAGCCACCGGATCGGCGTCGTTTCGACCCACTCACCCGCCAGCAGAGTTAATCGCGACAACACGATCATCGTCGCCAGCGGCAACACGATGACCGAACTCCGCCACGGGAACAGCAGGGCGAGCGCGTGGCTGCCGCTGGCGAGCTGAATCAGCGTCAGCAGCGCGGATACGAGCAACAGTGCCCCGACGATGGGGAACAGCCGCGTCCGCCACGAAAGGATCCACGCAAACAGCATGAAACCGACTTGCGCGCCGGCGATGCCATCGCACCATTGCATCGGCTGACAATGGTGCGGGATGCGCTCCTCCGCGAGGATTCGCGTCGCCTCGGTGAAGGCCTCCGGTGTCGTCGGTCGGAAATTCACCGCGGTGTAGATCAGCACCGGCAAAACCAGTAGCAACGACCACCCGAGCAGCATCGCCCCCTTCCACCGGCGCCCCTCCATCGCCAAAACACCGGCGAAAGTCAGCGCGAGAATCCCGGCGGGCAACAAATAGGTGGAGTGCCCGAGGCAGGCCGCGCCGAGGAATGCCGCGGGGCCGATTCGACCGCGGACGAACTGGTGAATCGCCGCGATCAGGAACACACCGTAGGCGGAGGGCTGGAACACGGCACCCAGAACGTATTGCGCCGCGAGCCAACCCTGCGCATAGCAGGGGTAGTCGGCATCGAACAACCGATACGACGCCCAGCGCACAAACGCCGAGTGCACCAGCATCAGCAGCACCGAGAAGGCGAGTCGCCTCCGGGTCGTCGCGCGATCTCCTGCGAGGTGGTCGAACAGCCCGACGAGGCTGCACCAATAGACCCCGAGCAGCAGGGCGTAGTATCCGTGGAATGCATACTCGTGGCCGTACTTCGCCGTGAATTCCACGATGGCATCGAATGCGGGCGTCGGGCTAGCGGTGTTCGCGAGCCAGTCGGAATGGAGCGGGCCATCGTCCGCCGCCGCGACGCCGTGCAGGCAATATTGGTTCTGGTTCGAGTAGTACAACGGCGCTTGGGCATAGGCGCAGGCGAATAGCATCGCCCCGATCAACGACTGCGGAATGGTGGAAGGCTTCATTTCCAAAGGAATAGCGATTGGCCGGGCGGGACGCCACTCGGCTCAAAGATTCACGACCCCATCTTGTATCCCCGTTACTACCTGCTCGTTCGGCACACCCAATGCTAGAATCTTTTGTGTCGTCCCATCGTTCCCGCATGGTAGGGCTTTCCGTGAAGCGACTCCGTTTCGTTTGTCTCGGCGGTCTCTTGGCGGCCTTGGGTTGTGGCTCTCCGCCACAGGTTCAACCGCCCGAAGCGCCGACGGTCACCGTCGCCAATCCCGTAAAAAAGAAGCTGCAACCGTGGCTGGAATTCAACGGACGGACCGAAGCGGTCGAGTCGGTCGATATCGTGCCCGAGGTCACGGGCGAAATCTTGAAGGTCCACTTCAAAGAAAACGAAGGCAAGTTCGTGAAAGCGGGGGATGTGCTCTACACCATCAATCCAATTCTTTACAAAGCCGCCGTCGATCGCGCCAAAGCCGAGATCGAGAATTGGACGACGCAATTGGCTACGGCCGAGCGCGATCTCAAGCGGATCGAAGACACCGGGAGTGCCGCCAGCAAAACCGAAGTTGACAAAGCCAAAGCCGCCGTGGGCACGAGCAACGGCAACCTCGGCGTGGCCAAGGCCGACCTCGCCAAGGCCCAATTTAACTTGGACAAAACCGTCATTAAAGCTCCGGTCGCCGGCCGCATCGGCCGCACGGAGAAGACCGAAGGGAACATCGTTTCGCCGACCACACCGCGTTTGGTTCGCATCACGTCGGTCGACCCGATCTATGCGCTGTGGGATGTGGACGAACAGACCTCCTTGAACTACCGCAAGATGATCTACATCGACAAGACGGTGCCGAACCCGCTGGACGTGCCGCTAAAGTGCTGGATTAAACTGAAGAACGAAAAGGAGTTCACCCGGCAAGGCACCATCAACTTCATCGATCCCGAAGTGAGCCGGGCGAGCGCCAGCCGGCCGATCCGCGGCACCTTCGCCAACCCCAACGGCTTCATCACCCCCGGCGACACGGTGCGGGTCCGCGTCGACGCCGGACCGGAAATCGAAGGGATCGTCGTCCCCGAAGTCGCGGTCTACAGCCAACAGGCCAAGAAATACGTCTACGTCTTGAACGCGGCCGATGAAGCCCTGCCGCGCGAGGTGGAACTCGGCGAACTCCGCGACGGCGAGCAAGTCATCACCAAAGGTGTCAGCCCCGAAGACCGCATCATCGTCAACGGGCTGTTGCGCGTGCGGCCGGGCATCAAAGTGAAGCCGGTGACGGATCAGCCCGCCAGCGCAAAGAAGTAAGGCGCATGGCACCACGAGCCACCGGGCTTGTCCCGGTGGCGTTTTGAGATTTGCAGGCACCACCGGGACAAGCCCGGTGGCTCGTCAATAATCCTGGACCACACGAGCTTCCGGGCTTGTCCCGGCGGGTTGGCGCACTTTTAGTCCCGAAACTATCGCACGTCGGAAAGTCGCCCATGATCCCCCGTTTCTTCATCGATCGACCGATCGCCGCATTCGTAATCTCGTTCGTGTTAGTGCTGCTCGGGGCGCTCTCACTGACGGGGATGCCTATCGCGCAGTATCCGGACGTCGTGCCGCCGCAGGTCGTCGTCGCGACGATCTACCCCGGGGCGAATGCGAAGGTCGTTTCGGAGACGGTCGCGGCGCCGCTCGAACTCGAGATCAACGGCGTCGAGAACATGCTCTTCATGGAATCGCAGTGCACCAACGACGGGGCGATGCGCTTGACGGTGACCTTCAAGCACGGCACGAATCCGGACCAAGCGCAAGTGCTCGTGCAGAACCGCGTGTCGGTGGCGACCGCGAAACTCCCCGAAGAAGTTCGCCGGATCGGCGTCGTGACCAAGAAGCAATCGTCGGCGATCTTGCTGGTCGTGAGCCTGTATTCCGAAAACGGCCCCGACGGCAAACCCCTCCGCGATCAGCTCGAAGTCAGCAACTACGCCACGCTGAACATCAAAGACGAACTCGCGCGCATCAACGGCGTCGGCGACGTGGCCGTGTTCGGCCAACGCGAATATTCGATGCGGATCTGGCTCGACCCGAACAAAATGGCCGACCGGCAACTCGCCCCCGCCGAAGTGCTGGCGCAAATCCGATCGCAGAATCAACAGGTCGCCGCCGGCACCATCGGCCAACCCCCGGCCCCCGCCGGGCAAGGCTTCCAATACACGATCAATACGAAAGGCCGACTCAAGGACGAAAAAGCGTTCGAGGACATCGTGTTGAAAGTCGGCGCCAACGAGGAGCTCGTCCGGCTGCGCGACGTCGGCCGCGTCGAACTCGGCGCCCGCAACTACGAGAGTTCCTCCGCCCTCGACGGCAAGGCGTCCGTGGGTTTGCCGATCTTCCAATTGCCCGGCGCCAACGCCCTCGACACGGCCGACGCGGTGCAAGTGAAGATGGCAGAACTGGAAAAGAAGTTCCCCCCCGGGGTCAAATACGCCATCGTCTTCAACCCCACGACCTACGTGAAATCTTCCGTCGCGGAAGTGGTCAAGACGCTCTTCGAAGCGTTCCTGTTCGTGTTCATTGTCGTGCTCATCTTCCTGCAAAGTTGGCGGGCGTCGATCATCCCGATGATCGCGGTGCCGGTGTCGCTCATCGGCACCTTCACCATCATGGCCGGGCTCGGATTCAGCATCAACAACCTCACGCTCTTCGGCATGGTGCTCGCCATCGGCATCGTCGTCGACGACGCCATCGTCGTCGTCGAGGCGGTCGAAACCGAATTGGCCAAGGGCTTGTCCCCGGCCGAGGCGACGCGGAAAGCCATGGACGAAGTCTCCGGGGCGATCATCGGCGTGTCGATCGTCCTCGCGGCGGTGTTCATCCCGTCCGCGTTCCTCCCCGGCCTCACCGGGCAGTTCTTCAAACAGTTCGCCGTGACCATCGCCGTGTCCACGCTGCTCTCGCTGGTGAACTCGCTGACGCTGACGCCCGCCTTGTGCGCACTCTTCCTCCGCTCGACGCACGGGGCCGGCGCCAAACGCGACCCCGTCGACTGGCTATTGCACCTGCTGCTCGGTTGGTGGTTCTTCCGGGCCTTCAATTGGGTCTTCGACCGCGGTACCCGCGCCTACGGATGGACCATCGGTTGGTCCGCCCGCCTCGGGTTGATCGTCCTCGTCGTCTACGGCGGTCTCTTGGTTCTCACGGGTGGCGCTTTCAGCATGATGCCCGGCGGGTTCATCCCCCAGCAAGATCAAGGCTACCTTATCGTCAACATCGTGCTCCCCGAAGGCGCGTCGGTCGAGCGGACGGAAAAAGTCGTCCAAAACGCCACCGAGATTTGCCTCGGGAAAGAGAATGCCGACGGCACGCGCACCGGGGGCATCGAAGGCATCGCCCACGTCACGGCCGTGACCGGCTACTCGATCTTCGCCCAAGCGAACTTGTCGAACGCGGGCGGCATCTACCTGTCGCTGGAGCCGTTCGAGAAGCGCAAAGGCCGCACGGCGGATATGATCCTCGCGGAACTCAACGCCAAACTCGCCACGATCCAAGAAGGCAACGCCACGGCCTTCGGCGCTCCGCCGATCCTCGGCCTCGGCAACGCCGGTGGATTCAAAATGCAGGTGCTGGACAAAGGAAATCTCGGGCTCGAGAAGCTCGAAGGGATGACGGCGAATCTGGCTCAAGCCGCGATGAAAGAGAAGGGTATCCCCGCCGCGTTCAGTTCGTTCAGCTCGAACGCCCCGCAGTTGTTCGTCGAGATCGACCGCGAGCGCGCCCAGCAACTCGGCGTCAGCGTGCAGGCGATCAACGACACGCTGCAACTGTACCTCGGCTCCGTGTACGTCAACGACGTGACGCTCCTGAACCGCAACTGGCAAGTGAACGTGCAGGCCGAGCCGGAATTCCGGGCCAAGCCCGAGGACATCGGCCAGTTGAAAGTCCGCGGCCCCAAAGGCGACATGATCCCCATGGACGCGCTCATCAAGAGCGTGAAGATGGCCGGCCCGAGCAAGGTGAATCGCTTCCAAATGTATCCGTCCGCCGACATCAACGGCTTCGTCATCCCGTTCCTGCTCAGCTCCGGGGACGCGGCGAACAAGATGGAAGTCCTCGCCGAGCGCGAACTCCCCGAAGGCATGGGCTACGCTTGGACCGACATGACCTACCAACAGAAAGAAGCCTCGAATCAGCGCATCGGCATCTCCGGCATCGGCGAGTTCAAGGGTGACACGACGCTGTTGATCTTCGCCCTCAGCACGCTCATGGCCTACCTCGTGCTCTGCTTCCTGTACGAGAGCTTCTTGCTGCCGTTGGCGGTGATCTTGGTCGTACCGATGTGCTTGCTCTGCGGGGCCATCGGTGTGATCCTCACGCGCGGCGACCTCAACGTGTTCACGCAGATCGGCCTGATCGTACTCGTGGGCCTGGCGTGCAAGAACGCTATCCTCATCGTGGAGTTCGCCAAACAGCGGCGCGAACACGGGGCCAGTCGGCTCGATGCCACCAAGGAGGCGGCCCGCTCCCGGTTGAGGCCAATCCTGATGACCAGTCTTGCATTCATCCTCGGCGTGGTGCCTTTGGTGATCGCGGAAGGGGCGGGGGCCGAGATGCGCAAAGCCATCGGCGTGGTCGTCTTCTCCGGGATGCTCGGCGTGACCCTGTTCGGCTTGGCGCTCACGCCGGTCTTTTACTACCTGCTCGAATGGCTGCGCAAGGAACCGACGCCCGAAACGAAACCGGCGGCGTGAGGCTCAGCCGGCGATCGTCTTGGCTAAGTCTTGAACGCCGCGGAGATCGAGCTTGCCACTGCCGAGGAGGGGCATTGCATCTACAGCGTAGCAATCGCGCAGGTCGGGGATCCACAGGTTCGGCAGTCCGCGGCCCCGCAGAGTCTCAAAGGCGGCCTTCAACCCTCCCGCAGCTTCGGCGAGATGCAGCACCACGATGCGCTCGCCCCGTTTGGCGTCGGGGACGGCGGTCACGGCCAGCACGCGTTCCCCGGCCGTGGCGAGGGCGTCGTGCAGTTCTTCTTCGATCTTTTCGAGCGGCACCATTTCCCCGGCGATCTTGGCGAAGCGCGACATGCGGCCGGTGATGCGGATGAAGCCGTTCGGTTCGATCAAGCCCATATCGCCCGTGATGTACCACTTGCCGATGTACACCGATGCGGTCTTGTCCGGCTGTTGCCAGTAGCCGAGCATCGCGTTCGAGCCTTTCACGCACAGCACTCCGACGCTACCGGCCGGCAGCGGAACCCGCGTGTCCGGATCATAGGCTTTGGCGACGACGCCGGGGATCGGTTGTCCGACGGTGCCGAGGGTGTTGGCGATCTGCTTGACCCCGGCGACGGTGACATCGAGCAAGTTCGCACTGACTACGGGGGACAGCTCCGTGCAGCCGTAGCCTTCGAGCGGCAGGACGCCGAACTTCGCTTGGAATTCTTGGGCCAAGCTGACGGGGAGTTTCTCCGCCCCGCAGATGAACAGCCGCGCGGCCGCGAAGTTGGCCGCATCGCAGCGGCGCAAATAGAAGCGTACGAAGGTCGCCGTGCCGAGGATGATGGTGCAGCGCCAGCGCTGGCAGAGTTCGCCGACTTCCTTGGCGGCGCGGGGGTCGGGGTAGAAGACCGACATCATGCCGATGCTGGCGGGCGCCCACAGGCAGACGGTGTAGCCGAAGCTGTGGAAGTTCGGCAGCGCGCAGAGCATCCGGTCGTGCCGGGTGAAGTTGACGCCCTTCTGAAAGCCGTCGGCATTGCACGAGATATTCCGCAGCGTCAGCATGATGCCTTTGGGGTCCCCGGTGCTACCGCTGCTGAAGATGATGGTGAGGAGATCGTCCCATTTGAAGCGGCGGCAACGCAGCACGACGCGGTCGAGGAACCAGCCCGGCAGCAGCACCACGAGAATCAGCCGCCAGAGCTTCCACGATTTCGGGATCGCGGCGAGGGCGTCTTCGAGGTAAATCCTGCGGATGTCGTCCGGTAGCTCGAGTGCCATCCGCGAGACGAACCGCTTGGCGGTGATCACCGTTTTCATGCCGGTCTGGCCCGCCGCCGATCGCACCGCACTGTTGCCGGCGGTGTAATTCAAATTCACCGAGGTCCGGTGCAGGAACGCCAGTGCGAAGTTGGCGAAGGCGGAACCGAGACCCGTCGGTAGCCAAACGCCGACGACCTTCTCGTCCTTCCCGAGTTGACCCTTCAAATAGTTCGCCAAGCACCACGCCCCGACGAGCGCCTGCGGCCACGTCAATTTGCGATCCGTCCCAGTCGAGGCATCGACGAAGGCGACCCGGCGGAGGTTGAGGATCGACGCCCCTTTCCGCACGAACCCGGCGTGCACGGGGATGACGTACTCGCTTTGCAGCGTCCCGCAATCGGCGACGCATTCGACCACCGCGGCTCGGACATCGGCGGATTTCGTCGTGCCCGGCAGCGCATCGCCGAAGTAGACTGCGACCCGCCGGCGGAAACCCTCGGGACAACGGAAGAACACGCGGCCGTGCTTCCAACTCAGCAGCGACCCCCAGAGATTCCAGAGGCACGCGGGCACAATCGGCACCGGCACGCCGGCCCGTTCGATGATCTGCTCCATCCCGCGCTGGAAGGGCAGCATCTGCCCGTTGCGCGTCAGCCGGCCTTCGGGGAACATCAGTACGGCCCGGCCGGCCGCGAGTGCTTTGGCGATCGCTTCCAGCGATCCGTGCAGGTTGTGCGGTTTCACGATGTCCCGGCTGTCGATGTAGTGCGCCCGGCTGCGGACGAACGACAGCAGCATTCGCAGGACCCAGTGCCGTTTGTACCCGCTCCAGAGAACGAAGGTCAGCGGGCGCGGGCTGGCGAGCCAGAGGTACATCCAGTCGAAGTAGCTGACGTGGTTGGCGACGATGAGCACCGGCCCATTCGCGGGGATGCGCTCGCGGCCGTACACGTGGAAGGGGTGCAACCCGTGGACGACCAACCACCAGACGGGGCGGAGCAGGCCGGGAAAGATCCAGGACAATATCGCGTAGAGCGAGCAGTACGCCAGTAACGCTAGCGGGACGTGATACCACTCGAACGACATAAACGATTCCGAAAGCGAGCAGCGGAAGATCCCGTGGTGTGTTGTCGGGATTGCCCCCCGACTCGGCCACGGGTATGCCGGAAAGCACCGCCTCGACGCGCGTCCCTACCGATTGAATTGCGCAATTCTCCTTCCCCATTCCGCGGCGCCGTGCCATAATACCAATCCGCCGGTATCGCAAGTTGAAAGGCCCGCATGCACCGCCACGCCATCGGAATGAACCGCCGGGAACTTCTGCAAGTCGGTTACTCCGGCCTCGTCGGCCTCGGGCTGAGCCAGTTCCTGAGCGCGGCGGAAACCGCCAAACCGAAGAAGCGGAAGTCGGTGATCGTCGTTTTCCTCACCGGTGCCGCCAGCCACATCGACACGTTCGATCCGAAGCCGGACGCCCCGGTCGAAATCCGCGGCGAGTTCAAACCGATCGCCACGAAGGTCCCCGGCATCCAATTTTCGGAGCACTTGCCATTGCTCGCGGCGCGGGCCGATAAACTCGCCGTGGTGCGCACGTTGGCCCACCGCGACGACAACCACTTGGGCGCTTCGCACCATGCGGTGACGGGAACCAAACAGCCGAACGGCCGGTTCGACAAGCCGCTGTCGCGGGACGACTTCCCCTGCTACGCCAGCGGCGTGAGCTACTTGAATCCGCCCGTCGCCGGGATTCCTTCCGGGGTCACGCTGCCGACGTTCCTCGCCGAAGGTCCGCTCGTCTGGCCCGGTCAGCACGGCGGATTCCTCGGGCCGAAGTACGACCCGTGGCAGATCAACCAAGACCCGAACGGTGCGAAATTCCGCGTCGACAACGCCCAATTGATGCCGGGGCTGGATGTCGATCAATTCAAGGATCGCCTCGAATTGCTGGCATCGGTGAACCGGCAGCAGTCGTTCCTCGCCGAGTCGCTCGAAGCCCGCAAGATGAGCGACCAGCAGAAAAAAGCCGCCGAACTGCTGTTGAACGGGGCCGTCGCCAAAGCCTTCGACCTGAACGCCGAGAAGCCCGCCGACCGCGACCGCTACGGTCGCCACTCGTTCGGCCAGTCGCTGCTGCTCGCTCGCCGGCTCGTGCAAGCCGGCGTGCCGATGGTGCAAGCGAACATGGGCCGCGTCCAAAACTGGGACTCCCACGGCAACAACTTCGGCCGGTTGAAGAAAGACCTGCTGCCGCCGCTCGACACGGGCGTTTCGGCGCTGCTCGACGACCTCGGTACGATGGGCTTGCTCGACGATGTCATGGTCGTCGTGATGGGCGAATTCGGCCGCACGCCGAAAGTGAACAAGGATCAAGGCGGTCGCGATCACTGGGCCCGTTGCTTCAGCGCGGCCTTCGCGGGCGGCGGCGTCCGCGGCGGGCAGGTCATCGGCAAGTCGGACAAAACCGCCTCCGACCCGACCACCACGCCGTTCGCACTCGACGACGTCGGCGCGACGATCTACCGCCAACTCGGCGTCGATCCCACGGCCGAAGTCAAAGACCGCACCAGCCGCCCGGTGCAATTGAACCGCGGTACCGTCATGCAGAGTCTGTTCAACGGTTGACACGCAGTTTGCCGATATTTGCCCAATTCATCCGCGCGGACGGCGGTGTCATTCCCGCACCCCGTCCACGAACCTCTTGCACTCCGGCAGGGCATCCAGAAACATCCTCCCGTATTGCTTCGTCAAAATCCGCGGGTCGAAGATCACCACGATGCCTTTGTCCGTGGCGGTGCGGATCAATCGGCCGAAACCCTGCTTCAATTTGATCGCAGCCGTCGGCACTTGGTAATCGCGGAAGGCGTTCCCGCCGGCGGCTTCGATCGCTTCGACGCGGGCTTCGATCAGCGGGCGATCGGGCACCGCGAAGGGCAGCTTCGTGATGATGACGTTCTGCAGTGCTTCGCCGCGGACATCGACGCCCTGCCAGAAACTGTCGACGCCGAAGAGCACGGCCTTGGTCGCGGTGCGGAAATCCTCGAGCATCTTCGGCGTGGGGGAGCCGTCCCCTTGACAGAAGAAGGTGTAGCCCCGTTGGGCGAACCACGGCCGCATCCGCTCGGCGCACTTGTTCAAGAAGAAGTAGCTCGTGAAGAGCACGAAGGCCCGGCCCTGCGTCTTCTCGATGTATTCCGGCAAGCGATCTTGCACTCTCGCTTCGTACGCCGCCGCGTTGCCGGAGGGGTCGGGCATATCGCGGAATAAATGCAGCTCGGCTTGTTCGCGGAAGTCGAACGGACTGCCGAGTTGCCGGGTCTTGGCCCCGTCCAATCCGAGGCGGGTTTGGAAGTGCTCGAAGCCATCCGGCCCGCCCGTGCTGAGCGTAGCACTCGTGAGAATCGTCGCGGGGATCTTGGCGTACAGTTGCTCCTTCAACGCCGGGCCGACTTCGATCGGCGCACTCGCCAAGGTCACGCGGATGATGCGCCCTTGGCGCACTTCGACCCAGTAGACGTGCCCGGCGAGTTCGTGGCCGAGCCATTCGCGGATGGCGAACGCTTGGCTCGTCAGCCGCTCCGCCCGGCTCGTCAGTTCGAGTTTTTCTTCCTCGCCGCTCTGGGCCTTCGCCAGCACCACGAGCGCACCGGTCAGTTTCATGATCGCGTCGGTGATGGTGTCCTTCACCGGGCTCGGCGTCCGCACCCGGCCGTTGCCCTTGCCCTGATTGGCGTGCCAATGGTGCACCGAGGAAAAGAACCGCTCCGCCGCCTGGCGGACTTCCTCGACCAAACCGACGGAATCGGCATCGCCGAGCGTGGCGAGAACACCTTTGTGGCTCCGGGCGGCATACAACTGATTCAACACGTATTCGATTCCACCTTGGCTGACGTTGATGCCGAGGTGATCGGCCGCGACATCTTCGAGCGTGTGGGCTTCGTCGAAAATGACCGCGTGATAGTCCGGCAGCACCCCGGCACCGAGCCGGCGCAGGGCGAGGTCGCTGAAGAAGAGGGCGTGGTTGACGACGAGGATGTTCCCGCCGAAGGTCGCCTTGCGGGCCTTGTAGTAGAAGCATTCGTTGTGCGTCGGGCATTTCCGGCCGAGGCAATTGGCGCTGTCCGATTCGACGAGATCCCACACCGCCGGCAGCGGCGTCAGCGGCAGGTCGCTTTTGCTGCCGAGGGGCGTCTGGCGGGACCACTTGCCGATGGCGATGAGTTGCTCGACGGCGGTCGGGTCGGTCAGCAGCGAACCCATTTTCATTTGGGCCGCGCGCATGCGCCGGAGGCTGAGGTAGTTGCCGCGCCCCTTCACGAGCACCGGTCGAAATTCTTGGGGCATCACCGATTGCAAAAACGGCACGTCCTTCCGGATGAGCTGTTCTTGCAAGCCGATGGTGTGGGTGCTGATGACGATGCGCAGATCGGGATTGGCCGCGACCGCGAGGATCGCCGGGACGAGGTAGGCGAAGCTTTTGCCGACGCCGGTGCCGGCTTCGACGAGCAACGGCTGTTTCTTGGCGAGGGCGTTGAAGACGGCTTGGGCCATCTCGACCTGTTGCGGTCGGGCTTCGAAATTGGGGAACTGCTTCGCCACGAGGCCATCGGGCCCGAGGACGTCTTGGATCGTTGACATACCGATGATTGTGGCAGCGATTGCCGGTGAACAAAAGGCGAGTTTGACGGGAAGTGCAATAAAAAGAGCCGAGCTACAAACCGCCTCTCCCAACGGCTTGCAGCTCGGCTTGGCTTACGCCTGAGTCTTGTATAAGCATCGGGCGTGCCAATTGAGGAAACGCTGAAATTGAAGGGATTAAGGTGAATGAGAATGAAATGACTGTAGGAGAACCGCGCAGCATTGCATGGCGATTGGGCAGATGCCCGAGTTAACCGACCCAAGCCTGCAAACGGCCTTGCATCCACGGTGTCAGTGTTCCCTCGCGAAGTCGCCGATAGGCTTTGGCCAATAACACCAATCCGTGTCGCGGCAGATGCCGGAGCGACTGCGAACAGACATTCCGCCAGAAGACGAGTTCTTCGTTCCGCGACTGCTGCACGAGAATCTCGCGCGACGGCGTCCGACCATAGCTCGCCGAGACGCGGTGCCAGACGACCGACGCCGGTTGAAATTGCGTGACGCCGCCGTTGCGGTTCAATCGATGGGCCAGATCGACGTCTTCGAAGTAGGCGCCGAAGTCGTTGGGGAACCCCCCGGCCGCGAGCACGGACTCCCGGCGGTAGAACGCGGCCGAGGCCGAAGCGCCCCAGACGGGTTGGGCCACGAATCGCCCCGCAGCGCCCAACGGGCAGTCGTGCCAGCGCTTCTGGGCGAAACCGCCGAGGTCGTAATCGTCGCCGGCGCTGTCGATCAGCGGGGCCACGCCGGCCGCGAGACCTTTTTCATCCAATTGCAAAACCAACGGCGCCACGGCGACGATCGCGGGATCGCGGAAGCAACCGAGTGCCGCTTCGGCCCAGCCGGCGGTCACTTCGGTGTCGTCGTTCAGCAATTCGACGATCGGCGCGTTGGCCGAGGCGATGCCGACATTCGCGGCGATGCAAAAACCCGATTGCTTGCAGAGCCGGAGCACGCGGACTTCGGGGAATCGCAAGGCGGCTTCGGAGATGACCGCATTCGCGGAGCCGTCGTCGATAACGAGGATTTCGGTATTCGCCGGGGCGTGGACGCGCAGACTGCCCAAGCAGAGGTTCAACAAATCGGCGCGGTTGAAAGACGGGATCACGATCGACAACACCGGGTTCACGGCTCAGCCCTCTTGGGTCTTACCATCATTTTCGGCCGCGACGGCGTCGAGGAAGTTTGCCGCGTAGCGAATCCGGGCTTGGGCTTCGCGTTCGCGGTTACGGCATATATCGACGACCAAGCCACGCAATTGTCGAAAACACTCCGCGGATTCGAAATTTTTCCGCCGGCGGGCGAGTTTCTCACGCGCCAAGGCTTCCGTCCACACGATTCCGCAAAGTAATTTCGCCTGCCATTTCGACCAATGCTTGCGGGCGTACGTCAACAAAGCGTGCCGGGTCACGAGCCGCAGTGGGGCCGGCACCGACCGGGCATGCAGTGGGAAATGGTGCGTCACGCGCAATTCGGGTTCGTACCACACGCTCCAACCGGCGGCCCGAGCCCGCTGGCAGAAATCGACGTCCTCGTAATAGAGGAAGAAGGTTTCGTCCAAACCGCGGACTTCTTCGAAGCAATCGCGGCGGACGAGCAAACAGCCCCCCGTCACCCACGGCACCGGCTGCCGGCCGATCAGCGATTGATGCTGGCACCGCCGGCGGGAGCGCGGGAGCACCAATCCGGCCAGCGTGCGGCTCAGCGTCGGGAAGACCCCGGACGAGGCCTGCTTTGTGCCATCGCGGTTGCGCAGTTGGAAGCCGATGACGCCGGCGTTCGGATCGACAGCCGGGAAACGCTGGGCCGCTTCCAAGACGTCGTCGAGGAAACCTTCCGGCACCGTGACATCCGGATTCAACAGCAGTACCCACTCGCCCCGGCTGAGGTTACTACCGCGATTGACCGCTTTGGCGAAGCCGTAGTTCTTGCCGAACCGCACGACCGACACGCCCGATAGCTTCTTCAGCGACTTCGCCAAGGCGTTCTTGGGCGAGTGATTATCGACGATGACGATTTCGGCGGCGCCGCGACGGATCGCCTCGCAATTGCGGAGTTGTCGCGTGAGCCGGGCGGTATTTTTCCACTGGCAGAAATTGACGATGACCACGGAAAGCTGCGGCGTGCCGATGGCGACGCGGAGCCGGGGCGGAGCCGGTCGCGGTCGGCTCCCCAATGCCGGGGCTGCGGTGAACTCGGTGAAAATCGGGGCGGCCAAGCCCATACGGATTCCTTCCCTGCGGGGCGGTCGATCCTTCGACCACGTCGCCGAACGCGGGGAATATACGCCCAACCCCGAAAGCAATGCAACCCCGACTCGGGAATGGTGTAGGAACGGGGCGCAAGACTCGGTTTGTTGGAAGTTTGGCTTGATGCTATGTCGGCGTGCGGATTTTCATAGTTGCCCCGGTGCCGGGCCTGAAAACCGATCCCCCAATCCCCACGCCTTTCCGCGGACCCAGTCCACGACCAGCTTCATGCTTGACGTTCGCTCCGGCGTCGGTTAACCTGCTTTCGCTGCGGGGAATTCTCCGAGCAACGTCGATTGCGTCATTCCCCAAGCTTTCGCGTTCGCCGGGATGTTCATTCGGGCCGGGTACACCGGCACCGTGACGGTTCAGGACAACACCAG
>JBBRUN010000004.1:0-30094 GCA_038247765.1 Gemmatales bacterium
GAACACGCGCGACAAGCTCTCGTTCCAACCTCAGGAGTTCGCCGCGTCCGTGCGGGATGAAGCCGTGGCTCGGTCCTTCAAGTACGTCGTCCGCGATCTGCAAACCCAACTGGGCGAATACCCCGAGAACCTAAAAATCTTTCGCAAGCTGCAGAGCGAGGGCCAAGTGGCCGATTCGGGCACCGCGGCGGTGTTCACGCACAAAGACATTCCGGGGAAGGGCGTGTATCTCAAGACCAACGGCAAGCGCTGGTATCTCGACGACAAGCAAGTCGACGACGCGAAGCCGACGACCGAGAAGTGAGTTCGACGCGATGATCGACCTGCGCAGCGACACGGTGACGAAGCCGACGGCGGCGATGTTGGAAGCGATGCTGGCGGCCCCCGTCGGCGACGATGTCTACGGCGAAGATCCGACCATCAACGCTCTCGAAGCGAAGGTCGCGGCCTACTTGGGCACCGAAGCGGCAGTGTTCGTGCCGTCCGGTACGATGGCGAATCAGATCGCGGTGCGTTTGCATTGTCGCCCGGGGGACGAACTCGTCTGCGAAGCGACCAGCCACGTCGTCCTCTGGGAAGGGGGCGGCCCGGCGGCACTCAGCGGCGTCTCGGTGCACACTCTGAACGGGAAGAACGGACTACTCGATTTGGCGACGGTCCAAACCGGCCTCCGACCGAACGATATCCACAGCCCGCACACCAAACTCATTTGGCTCGAAAACACCCACAATCGCGGCGGCGGGACGGTGCAATCGCCGGACTCGATCGCCGAGATCGCGGCGTGGGCCCGTTCGCAAAAATTGGCGATGCACCTCGACGGGGCGCGGTTGTGGAATGCGGTCGTCACCTCGGGAATCCCCGCGCTGAACTGGGCGAGTCACTTCGATACCGTCAGCGTCTGCTTCAGCAAAGGCCTGGGTGCCCCGGTCGGCTCGGCTCTCGCGGGAACGTCGGACGCGATCCTGCGCGCCCGCAGGTTCCGCAAGCTCTTCGGCGGGGCGATGCGGCAAGCCGGAATCTTGGCCGCCGCTTGTATCTATGCCATGGAGCACCACATCGACCGATTGAAGGACGACCACGACAACGCCCGAGTGCTCGCCGATGCGATTCGCACCGTTCCCGGGTTGAAACTGGCGCCGGAGCGAGTCGAAACGAACCTCGTCTGGTTCGAGGTCGATGGTGCGAGATTCCAAACTCCGCAAGACGTCACGGGGATGTTGAAATCGCAGGGAATATTGATGTCCGCGCTCGGCGAAACGACGGTGCGGGCCTGCACGCATTACGGCGTGACCCGCGACGATTGCGAACGCGCCGCCGCGGCGATTCGAAGCCTGCGTTAGATGTCGTTGTCCGGAGTCTCCCGCTTCGATTGCCACCAAGCCCAGCCGACGGCCAATACCGCGATGATCGCAATCGCGGCACCAATGCTCACATCGCCGGTGCCATCCTTGACGTTGTGGACGATCACCAGCGGCAGCGCCAACAAGCTCACCATGTTCATGACTTTGATCAGCGGATTGATCGCCGGGCCGGCGGTGTCTTTCAGCGGATCGCCGACGGTGTCGCCGGTCACGCTCGCTTTGTGTTTGTCCGAGCCTTTGCCCGAAGTCGGCGTGCGCTCTTCGTCTTCGATCATCTTCTTCGCGTTGTCCCAAGCCCCGCCGGCGTTCGACATGAACACCGCTAGCAACTGCCCGGCGACGATCATGCCGGCGAGGAAGCCGCCGAGGGCGAACGGCCCGAGCAAGAAGCCGACGATCAGCGGCGTGCCGATGGCCAAGAGTCCCGGGCCGATTAATTCCTTCTGCGCGGTGCCGGTGCAGATGTCGACGACGCGGCCGTAATCGGGCCGTTTCCGCCCTTCCCAAATGTCTTTGTCGCGGAATTGCTTACGGCACTCGTTGACGATCAGGAACGCCGCCCGGCCGACGGCGCGGATCGTCATGCTGCTGAACAGGAAGGGCACCGCCGCACCGAGGAGCATGCCGATGAAGACGTACGGATCGGCCACCGTGAGGTTCGCCGAGCCGCGTTTGAAATCGTCGAGCGTCAGTTGGCCGATCTTTTCCTCGGCACCCGTCACGAGCACCGCGATGAAACTGGCGAACAAGGAGACCGCCGCGATCACCGCCGAGCCGATGGCGATCCCCTTCGTGATGGCTTTGGTCGTGTTCCCCACGGCGTCGAGGTCGGAAAGAATCTGCCGCATCGCTTTGAGGTCGGCGGGCAGGATGTATTCGGGGTGGGTCGGGTCGAGTGCTTTGGCGTTTTCGTCGCGGTTGAAGGCCATTTCGCCGATGCCGTTGGCGTTATCGGCGATGGGGCCGAAGACGTCCATGCTGATGGTGTCGCCCGTCAGGGTGAGCATGCCGATACCGCAGAGGGCAACGCCGTAAGCGATGAAGAGCAGGTTGCCGGTGTCGGCGTAGACCATGACCGAAGCGAGGATCGCCGCGGCGATGATCATCGCGGCCCAGACGGCGCTTTCGAGGCCGAGTGCCAAGCCCGAGATGATGTTCGTAGCGTGGCCGGTCTCGCTGGCCTTCACGACTTGCTTCACGGGGTTGTAGTCGGTGCTCGTCCAATATTCGGTACAGCGGTTCAGCGCGACCGCCAGCAGAATGCCGATGAAGCAACAGAGCGCGGCCGAGAGATCGAGGCCTTCTTTCAGCGGGGCGTAGTGCGTCTGTGCGAGCACGACGAGCGATCGCGGGACGCCCTGTTCCGTCGACTTCGCGCCGAGCGCGTGCGACGGCACCGTCGCCCGGCAAATCTTTTCTTGCTCGTCTTCACTCAACGATTTCCACTTGCGATGCACGTCGAATCGGGCTGCATTCAACTGGAGTTCGTTCATTTGGCGGAAGGCGGGATCGGGCCGGCCGACGGCGTCGATGCGGATGTTCGGGATCGCGGGGAGTTCCAAAAGCTTGCGGAACTCCGGCTCGGCGTACAGGCCGCGGTCGATGGCGACACCGACGATATACGGGGCGTCGTTGCGGAGGAAGATCGCGCCCAAGGCCATGAAGCCGACGATGCTGATGAGAGCCGAGCGCCAGAAGCCCATATTGATCGACCGCATTGCCGTCGTGGCATTTCCGGTCGTGATGCCCCGGCCGACGAGGGCCGTGCTGATCATGCTGCTGATGACGCCGACCGCCATGACCAACACCGGGAAGATCATGCCCCGGTATCCGAGCGCGGCGTAGCCGAGGATCACCGACGCGACCATCGTCACGGCGTAACTCTCGAACACGTCGGCCGCCATGCCGGCGCAATCGCCGACGTTGTCGCCCACATTGTCGGCGATGGTCGCGGCGTTGCGGGGGTCGTCCTCCGCGATGTCGGCTTCGATTTTGCCGACGAGGTCGGCGCCGACGTCCGCAGCCTTCGTGTAGATGCCGCCGCCGACGCGCATGAACAGCGCGAGCAACGAGCCGCCGAAACCGAAGCCGAGCAGGGTTTCGTAGGCGAGTTCCCCGAAGATCAGCAGGATCATGGTGCCGCCGAACAGGCCTAGGCCGCAGGTGAACATGCCGGTGACGGTGCCGGTACGGTACGCCAGCCGCATCGCTTCCCCGAAGCTGCGTTTGGCCGCCGCCGCGACGCGGACGTTCCCCGCGGTGGCCAATCGCATGCCGATGAATCCGACCGACGCGCTGAAGAGCGCGCCCATCAAGAACGCGATGCCCCGGCCGACGGTCACGGCGATCCGCTCGGCGTGGGTTTCGTAGGTGTCGCCGAGTTGCCAGGGCCATTTGGCGAGGATGATGAGCACCGTCAGCACCACCACCAGCACGGCGACCACGGTGAACTGCCTACGGAGGTACGCGTCGGCCCCTTCGCGGACGGCTTTCGAAACGGCCCGCATCGCCTCGGTTCCCGAGTCAGCCGCGTAGACCTGCTTCGACAGATAGAAAGCGTAAGCGAGGCCAATAAGCGAAATCAACAGCGCGATCACCAACCCGGTTTTCTCGATCCCACGGTACGAGCCGTTGAGAAATTCGAAGGGCATCCAGCCAAACACGGTCTGCCCCGGAGCCGGCCCGGCGCCGATCAGTCCGAGTGCCGCCACGGCGAACAGTGCCGGGACTAATGGAGAAGTGAATTTTTTGAGGATAGATTTGGGGCGGCGAGCGCGTTTGGGTTGCATGGTGTCCACAGTTCGGGAGGGAAACAGTTTCGGGGGCGGCACTCGGCGGGCGTGCCGCAATTCCAGCAAACGAGAGCATCAAGATAGACCAATGCATACGGAGAGTCTACAGTGGAGTCCGTGCCTCCAACCGATTCCCATTTCTAGGAATACGAACGATGAAACCGCTCTGGCGTTCAATTGCGTCCGCACTCGGCGTGGCCGCTTGTGCCACTTTACTCGTGGCCGCACCGGTGCCCAAAGGTACCGACGAAGCGGTCGCTGATCGCAAAACCTACTTGCCGCAACGAGCCTACCAGCCACGTTCGGGCAAAGCGGTCGGCATCGCGGTCAGCGACGTCGCCAAGATGATGGGCCGCGAAGGCCGCAGCAGCCAAGCCGACGCCCTTGGCTTCTCGAGCAACGGCGGCAGCTACAACTGGATCTACGTCCCGATGGACGAGAACCCACAGATCACCAATCTGAACGTGCGTGTCGGGGAAAAAGGCGACGACACAATTCAATTCCCCAAGCTGGGCATGGCGACGCTGAAGCGCATCGAGCCGTGGGGCGTGAAGAGCACCTACACCCTCGTCGAAGTGGAAGTCAACAACGGTACGGGTGCCCCGGCCGATGAAGCGTTCGTCGCCAGCAAGATGACGGTCCTCGAAGGGACCAAGGCCTACCCACTGAAGGTGGACGATTGCGTGGCCAAGGCGAAGTCGCTCTATAAAGACTACCAGAAGGACAACGCGAAGGCGTTCGACGCGGCCATGGCCAAGGCGATGAAGGACGCCCTCGCCGATAAGAACGCGACCGGGCCGCGCGAAACCTCCGAGCTGATGCACATCACGTGGCTGACGAAAGAACAAAGGCTCGTCGTGCGGTTCCAAACGACGATCACTGACGGCGATTACAAGAACGGCGGAGGCGGGGCCAACGTCGACGGCGGCGACGCCCCCGCCGTCGCCGTGCCGGAGAAAGCGGTTGCCAAACGGCCCCCACCGCCGCCCGGTGACTTTCCCAAGGTCCGTTGGGGCACACAATTCGGTATCGAATTCGGCCGCAGCTACGAGTTCAGCCTCGACGGTGCCGCGCTGGGCACGAAGACCCTCGCGGCCGAAGGGTTCAAGAAAGTCTTGCCCCCGCCGCCGGCCGGGAACATCCGAGGGGGGCCATTCCCACTTCCCCCGGCGCCGCTGCCCGTTGTCCCGCCTAAGAAAGAGAAGTGAAATTAAAGGGGCACAGGCATGGGACAGGGATAAGCCTGTCCCCTTTTTCGTATGCCCAACGACTCGTTGGCCTTGCAGTTGGTGATAGCAATCGGCGGATCGAAGGCTCACGCGACTGGCCAGCAGCAAGCGAATATCGAGTTAAGCGAGAACACCCACACCCTCGCGTTAACTCGTTTCCAAATGCTTAACTCGAGGCCAGTCGTTTAACAGACTATACCCGGCAAGGACTTGTGTCGACGAGGTCGGTACAACAGACTTGGCCATTTTCCTGCCGGTCGCCTAATAGCGGAGCATTCTTTCCGCCAGATCGCGGATGGCGCGCGGGTATTCCGCCGCGCGGAGCTCTCGGAAAAATTGCGTCTTGAGAGCATTGTCCGAACTGCGCAATTTTGAACCGAGCGATCGAAGGCGTCATAGCCGAAGCGCAACCCGTACGATTGACTGTAGGCCCGGTCGGAGACCAAAAACGCTCTGCGGAAGCATTCGATCGTCGCGGTCGACGGAACGTGATTGGCGAAATGCTGTTGGAGAGCCTGGCCTTGTCGGGTGGACATTTTCGACCGCTGCAAAGTGCGCGTGTACAGTTCCACTCGTTTTTCGTGCGTCCAATTTCGCCAATCGTATTTGCAGAGGTACAAGTCGCCCGTGATAATCACCAATGGAGATGTGTACCGGTCGGCGACCCCCTTTTTTCACTCCACCTTGCAAACAACTAGGGTGAGGTCGTCGGTCAGCGGGACGCCGGAAGAGAACTCCCGTTGATCGGCGAGGATCAGGTCGCGGAGTTCGCGCTCGGATTTGGAACCGGCGCGGGTCATGCACGCCATGAGCCGTTCGCTGCCGTATTGCTCGCCGATTTCGTTCCGGGCTTCTTGGAGGCCGTCGGTGAAGAAGGCGAGTGCGTCGCCCGGCTCGAGGACGACTTCGCGCTCGCTATAAACTTCATCCGGCATGATGCCGAGCAAAAATCCTTGGGCCGAGAGTTCTTTCACCAGCCCCGTTTTTGCCCGGTAAAGCACGGGGTACGGGTGACCGGCGTTTGAAAAGCGCAGCACCCGCGTTCGCCGATTCAAGACACCGTAGAAGGCGGTGACGAAGCGCTCGTCGGCCACGTCCATCAGCCGGCGGTTCATTTCCGAAAGCACCTGACCGGGGCTGATCGTGTCGTTGGCCACCTCGCCGAAGGCGAAGCGGGCCATCACGGCGACCATCGCGGCCGCGACGCTGTGCCCGCTGGCATCGGCGATCAAGATGCCGAGGTGATCGGCGTCGGGGGCCGCGAAGTCGTAATAGTCACCGCCCAAGTGGTCGAGTGCGGCGTAGTGGAACGCCCATTTCAATTCGGGCCAATCGGGCGGGTTCCGCGGCAGTAACAACTTCGTTTGGAGCCGCCCGGCCGCGCGGAGGTTGTGGAGCACTTCGGAATCGCGGGCCATGAGTTCGTCGTTCGATTTCCGCAACTCCTGCGTCCGGCTTTCGACGCGCTCGTTCAAATAATCGGCCCGGCTCGCCATGAGGATCCGCGTCGACACCAAGCCGATCACGCGGTCGCCTTCGATCACGGGCAGGTGGCGGACCTTCAACCGCTGCATCGCTTCGATGGCTTGATCCCAGCCCAAGTCGGGGTCGATCGTGTGCGGGGTCGAGGTCATCCACTGCGATACCGGGAAGTCGCGCCACTGGTAAGTTTCGGCCAGCGCGACGCGTCGGAGCAGGTCGCGCTCGGTGAAGATACCCAACAGCCTGTGCTCGGCATCGACCACGAGCACCGAGCCGATCCGGCGCTCGTTCATCAAATCGAGGACATCCCGCACCCGCGAATCGGGCGGCACCAATTCCGGATTCCCCTGCATCGCCTGTCGCACCGAAAGCTCGGATCGGATGATGACAACCCCTTAAAAAATTGCGGCGAGAACCGGACGCGGACGCGGCGCGGAACTACATATTACCTTACTACGATTCCCCGCGGCACGGAGTTCTGCAAACAGATGCTCGGAACGATCCCCCAAGCGGCCGTGCTGGCCTACCGCGACGGCCTGATTTGCATGGTGACGTCTCGGAGCGGTCGCCGCTGGGTGATCCCCAAAGGGCAGATCGAAGCCCATCAATCGCCACGGGACGCCGCCCTCGCCGAGGCTTGGGAAGAAGCCGGACTACTGGGAAAGGTCGATGCCGAGCCACTCGGGATGTTCGTTTACGAAAAGAACGAGGCAAATCACCAAGTCGCCGTCTACCGCATGACGGTCACCACCGAGCGTTCGGATTGGCCCGAAAAGAATCAAAGGATGCGCGAATGGGTCCCGATTGCTGACGCGCTCGGCCGCATCGAAGAACCGGAGCTGCAAGAAATCGTCCGGCTCTTGGCTACCCCAGCAGCGGCAGAATGACGCGGTCAACATCGGCTTCGGACTGAACCGAACCGACATCGCCGAACAGTTCCCAACTTTCCCGCAGTTCCGCCGTTTGGCCCGGTGCGAGCGCGCCGAGTTCGCCGACGGTTTCCATTTCGAGCATATCTTCGTTCGAGAACGTCTGGTAGCGCGTCCCGCGATCCGGGTAGATAGCCCCTTCACGATAGTCGAATCGCTTTACGAAGAGCGCGTTGGAGTTCAAATAGCCGACCCAACCTTCGCGGTGGGCCAAGCCGATTTTCGTCGGTCCTTTGGTCACGTCCTGCTTCAGGAAGATGTACTTCTTGCCGAAGGTCCATCGGCGGTCGGCGAAGTCGAAGTAGGGCCACAGAATCAGTTCTTGATTCGGGGCGAAATCGGCCGGGGACTTCGCCTTTTTTGGGTGGCCGGGGTGCGCAGCCTTCCCCGGCAACGGGATGATTTCGACGCCGCCGGGGGCCATTACGGTCGGGCCCCACGGGGCGAGTTCGGTCGGCGCCGTGCCGATGTTCGTGACCTTCAACACGACCTCGACCCGCGTCCCGGTCGGAGCCAGCGTCAGGTGCATTTCTTTTTGCACACCGTACTCGGTCTCCGGCGGCGGTGTGAATTTCGCGCCGAATTCGCCGATGGGTTCCCACTCTACGGCGCTGTTGTCGGCGAAGTAAGTCCGCGTCAAATCTTCCGGGGCGAGCCAGAAGCGGTGCCCGCCGCGGATTTGCCACTCGGTTTCGCCGGTGCCGCCCATCATGGAGTCGTAGTTTTTCATCACGTTGAATCCGCCCGGTTGGCGGTACGCGATCACCCGCGGGCCGACGTCGAGCGTGACGATCAACTCGGCCGAAGCGTTGCTGATTTTGAGGTTGTTCTTCCATCCCCGGTATTCGACGACTTCGAGCACAGAGACACTCCTGAGATCGACCATTCGATAGAAAAACTGAGCCGTATACTACCACCCGAATCCGGCGGAGACAACAGACATGAGCCAACCCCGGTACCGGCCAGCGGAACTCATCGACTTCGCCGCCGCGCTCTTCGCCGCGTCGGGCTGCGATGGCGACAAACCCCGCATCATCGCGGCGGGGTTGGTCGAAGCCGACTTGCTCGGCCACACGACCCACGGCTTGCAATTGGCACCGGCGTACCTCGCGGAATTGGCGTCCGGTGCGATGGCGGGGCAGGGGGGTCCAACGGTTCTCAACGACCGCAGCGCCGCCGTGACGTGGGACGGCCATCGCTTGCCCGGCGTCTGGCTGACCGCGAAGGCGGTCGAATTGGCGTGCGACCGCGCCACCGCGCACGGCGTGGCGACCGTGGTCATCCGCAACAGCCACCACATCGGTTGCTTGGCGGCGTTCTTACAGCGGGCCACCGATCGCGGATTGATGGTCACGATTGCTTGTTCCGACCCCGCCGGCGCGAGCGTCGCACCCTTCGGTGGTCGCCGGGCGGTCTTCACGCCCGATCCGTTCGCCGTGGGTATCCCGACCGACGGCGATCCGATCCTCATCGACATCAGCGCTTCCATCACCACCAACGGTTCGGCCAATCGCTTGCGGAAAGAAGGGAAGTCGTTCGCCGGGCTCTGGGCGATGCAGGCTTCGGGCGAACCGACCGACGACCCCGAAGCGCTGTTCACCGATCCGCCCGGCACGCTGTTACCGACCGGTGGTTTGGATCACGGGCACAAAGGCTACGGGCTGGCGTTGATGGTCGAAGCCCTGACGCAAGGACTGAGCGGCTTCGGCCGTGCCGAAGCGCCGACCGGGTGGGGCGCGTCGGTCTTTGTGCAAGTCCACGACCCGGCCGCATTCGGCGGGATCGAGGCATACTGCCGTCAAACCGGTTGGCTCGCGGACGCTTGCCGGGCCACGCCGCCGATGCCGGGAGTCGAGGCGGTGCGGTTGCCGGGAGAGCGCGGCTTGGCGAACAAACGCCGCGCGCTGGCCGAGGGCGTGGTCCTGTATCCCGGAATCGTGGAAGCGCTGAAGCCGTGGGCCGAGAAATCCGGCGTGATTCCAACCCGACCGGTGGACTGACATTTCCGGTTCGTCATTCACCGTGGTACACTTCCTACGTCCGATAATGTCAATTATGTTAACTTGAAGCGCCACGAATCGCCAGAAATCCAAGGCTTCGGTGCGAACCGGCAGAATCGGATTCCAACGCCGCCGGCGCCCGCGTATAGTCGCCGCATGACACCGAATGCGAATCCGAAACTCCGCGCAGGCATGGTCGGCCTCGGGATGATCTTCGACGAAACCTACCGGCCGTTTTTCGAACGCGCCGCGACGGACGGATTTTTCCAACGGGCCACCGGGCTCGTCGAAATCGAGCTAGCCGCCGTCGCGACGCGCACCGGAGCCCGCGCCGAAAAGTACCGTACCGGTCGGACTTTCGCCAGTTTCACCGGCGCCGAGGCCGCGTCGCAACTCGCCGCTGCGGATGTCGATGTCGTCTGCGTGGCCTCCCCCGACGATCGCCACTTCGACGCCGCTTTCGCCGCCCTCTCCGCCGGCAAGCACGTGCTGATCGAAAAACCGTCCGTGCTGACGCTGCAGGAACTCGACAAGCTCACAGAAGCGGCTCGGTTGAACAATGTCCTTGCCAAGGTCGTGTATCACAAGTTGCTCGACCCGGATCACAAAAAACTGCGGACCCATGTCGCCGACGGCACGCTGCGCCACGTCAACAACGGCTATTGCTCGCTCTTGGAACCGAAGTCGATCAGCGGCGGGCAATTCGCCGAGTGGATCGCGGGCCGCAATCCGGGGACGTACGTCGCCGTGCATTATTTGAAATTGATCGACTTCACCTTCGGCGACGACTGGATGCTGTCGCGGATCACGGCGACCGGCCAACGCGGATTGGTCGGTTCTCCGGATGGTTCCACTTGGGATTCGGTGCAGTTACAAGTGACATACGAGTATTCCGATTCCCGCGAGGCGACGTTCGACATCCACACCAGTTGGGTCACGCCCGACAACTTCCCCGGCTACGTCGATCAAGAAGTGCAATTCCGGTTCGACAACGGCATCTGGATCGCTCACCAGCGCAAACGCGGGGTTGAGGTCGCCATCGAAGGCCGGACGCCGAACGAGTTGAAGAACACGCCGAACCATCACTACAACGGGTCATTTTTGGAACCGTGGGGCGAGCGGAGCCAACGGGGCTACGGCATCGAAACCATCGCGCGTTTCTTCGAGGAAGTCGCCTTCGTCGAATACGGCGGAGCGAAGGACGTACGAGTCGAGCGACTGAATGCGATGCGGGAACTCCATTACAACGACCTCGCGGCCGACCGGAATTGCGTGGCCATCGTGCAGGCGATGGAAGCGATCTTGAAGGAACACGCGGCCGGGCATCCGGGTGGAGTCGCGATTATGAACACGACGGCCGGCGGCCTCTGCTTGTATCGACCGGGTATCGCCGAACCCCGAATTCTCTACAGCCCACGCGTTTGAATTCCCCCGGGGCGGCACCGATGTCGAAACCGTTCGATGCCGGCGGCAAGACACTACTCGAACTCGCGCCGGCCGGGTGGCTGGCGCTGCTCGGCGCGCCCCGTCCGCCCGAAGCGGTCTCGGTCATCTCGGCGGATCTTTCGACCGTCACCGCGATGGCCGATCAGGTCGTACGCGTGAATGATCCCGAACCTTGGCTACTACACGTCGAGTTCCAAGCCCACTGGGACGACACGTTGCCCCAGCGGATGCTGGCGTACAACGGCGCGTTGCTCGCCAAGCACGGCCTCCCGGTGGCGACGGTCGCCGTTCTGATGAGCCCCGCCGCCAATGCCCGCAGTCTCAGCGGCGCGATTCATGTCGCCCCGCCGCTAGGTGAACCGTGGACATTTCGCTACAGCGTCTTGCGGTTATGGCAGATGCCGGTGCAGATGTTCCTCGACGGCGCGGCTACTCTGTTGCCGCTGGCCCTGCTCGCGGATGTGCGCAAGCCGGACGTGAAGAGAGCCGCCGCGGCGGTGCAAGATCGGTTGCGGGCATTGAACGACCCGGTACTGGCGGATAAACTGATGTCGATCTTCACCACACTTCTCCCGCTGAGGTACAACGACATGACTGTCCAAGACATCGTTTCCGGTCTCGGCATCCGGGGACTGGAGCAAAACCCTGGTGTCAAAGCCTGGATTGATCGCGGATTAGCCGAAGGACAGGCTAAAGGTTTGGCTCAAGGAATGTTGGAAGGCAGGGTGGAGGGCCGGGTGGAAGAAGCACGTGCGATAATCTTGCGCCTAGGCACCGCTCGCTTCGGAAAGCCGGCGAAACGCACCTTTGCGAAATTGGAAGCGATCACAGACCTCGCCGTGCTGGAAACGCTGACCGACAGGCTCATCAATGCCACTGACTGGAAAGATCTCTTATCTGCTCCGGCCACCAAATGACGAATTCAGCCATCGCCCATCCGGACGAACCCCGCTCAAATCGGATCCGGGCCGCATCCGGGCTTTGCGAGCCTCGTTCGCTGCGCACCTATACCCCGACGCAAGCCGTGCTCGCCAGCAGCGCGGGAATCTACCACTGGACACCCGAAGGGAAACGGCTTTTCGATTTCACCTCCGGCGTCCTCGTGGCCAATCTAGGGCACAACCCGATTCGCTGGATGGAGCGATTCCGCGTGTCCATGGGCTGGAACGGTGACAATTCGGTGTCACCGGCTCCGGAAGGCTACTTTGCGGGTGCGGCTTTTTCCGCGTACAACGCCGTGACCCCGCTGGAAGTCTCCGCGAGTGAGCGACTCGCATCCGCGCTCCAAAACCGCCCCGGCGGCGCGCGGATGCACCAAGTCATGTGGGCCGCGTCCGGCTCGGAGGCGATTCAGAAAGCCCTCTGGGCCGCGCTGGCGCGCGATCGCACCCGACCGATGATCGTCGCCACTCGGTACGGTTTCCATGGTAAGAAGGGCCTCTCGAACGCCATCACCGGCTCGGAAACCGACTCCGAGCGCGATCCGCGGGTGAAATTTATCTCGTTTCCGATGGCGGAGTGCCGGGACGTAATCCAGCGAAACGACGACTTCGACACGGCCCCGTACGAAACGGAACTGAAGGCTCTGCTGCACCAATTCGGCCACAAGATCGGCACGCTGATCACGGAGCCCTACCTCGGCGGCGGCGGCTCGTACCACCCGCCGAAAGTGTATCTGCAACTGCTCCAGCGATTCTGCCGGGAGCACGACATCGTCTTCATCCTCGACGAAGTGCAATCCAACTTCGGCCGGACAGGCGACCTATTCGCTTACGAAACCTACGGCCTCGAACCCGATCTCGTCGTGCTCGGTAAAGGCCTCGGCAACGGTGTTCCGGTCGCGGCGGTCGTCGGCCGGCGTGATATTTTCGACGCTCTCGAGTACGGCGAAGGCTCGGACACTTGGAGCGCGAACCCGCTCCAGTGCGCCGCCGTATTAGCGACGCTCGACGAATTCGAATCGCACGATATCCTTGGCCCGGTTCGCGAAACCTCCGCCGCCATCGAAGCCGGTTTGATCGAATTGAAACGCTTCGCCGGCATCCTGCATGTCCGGGGCGAACTTGGCGGCATGGTCTGGGGTCTCGAATTTCAAACGCCCGATCTGGCGAATCGGTTCATCCTCGAATCGTACATCGGGGATGGCGGCACGAGCGACGGCGTCCACCTCCTCGGCCCGCTGGCGAAGAAGGTCGTGCGCATCTCCCCCCCGCTCGTCGCGACGGTTTCCGAAGCGCACCGAGCCTTGGCGATCCTGCATGTTGCTGCCCAACGAATGTCCGATAACGTGGGGCCTTCATGGAAGACTGGTTGAAGACCGCGATCGAATCCGTGGCCGCCGCGCTCAGCTCGCCGGGGAGCACGGTGTACGCTTTCGAGGTGCGGGCGGTGCTCGCGGTGCTACTCGTCAGCCTCACCTGCGGCATCGTCGGTTCGCTGGTCATCGGTCACCGCATGGCTTTCTTCAGCGACGCTATGGCCCACACGGCCTTTGCCGGAGTGTCGCTCGCGTTGCTCGGGATCATCGTCGCCACCGGTGCGACTTCGGGCAAAGAAGTAGAGCCATATCTCTGGGTGATCCCCATCGCGATGTGCGCCATCGGGGCTGTGTCCGGCATCCTCATCGCCTTCGTGCGCGAGAAAACCAACTTGGCGAACGACACTGTCATCGGCGTCTTCTTCGCCTTCGCGCTCGGTCTCGCCGCCCTGCTGATCCGGCCGCTGCGTAAGATCGTCACCTTCGACCTCGAAGGCTATCTCTTCGGCGACCTCACGAGCCTCACCGAAAAAGACCTCATCATCTTGACCCTCTTGGCGCTCGCCACGATTTTCATCGTCGGCGCACAATACAATAGTTTCGTCTTCGGCAGTTTCAACCCGAGCCTAGCCCGGTCGCGCGGGTTGGCCGTGCGGCTCAATAACTATTTGTTCATCGTACTGCTGGCGATGGTCGTGAACTTGTCGATCCGCGCGGTCGGCATCCTACTCATCAACGCGCTCTTGATCGTCCCAGCGGCGGCGGCGGCCAACGTCTCCCGCAACCTCCGGCGGATGTTCTGGTTCACGTGCGCGGGCAGCGTCCTCGCCGGTCTGATCGGGTACAACCTGAGCACCAAACTCGGCATTTCGCTCAACGGCTCGGAGCCACTCCCCGTCGGTCCGGCCGGGGCCATCGTGCTGGTCGTCGTCGCGTGGTTCGTCGCCAGCCTCGGCTTAAAGGCCATGCGTCAGAAGTTTTTTGGGGCGGTCGTCGCCAAGAACGCCTGCTCCGCCGACCATGGCGATGGGCAATTTCCCCATGCGCATTGAAGTTGCGATGAACCGGCTCGAAGCGCGAACCGTATTATTAGGAGTTGCCCCGCGACATCTTCGGAAAGGCACCCGTGGACGCCAGCGTCATCCAAGATTTCGTCATCAACTTCATCGCCGTGGTTTGGCAGGCGATGCCGTTCATCCTGCTCGGGGCGCTCATCGCCGGTATCCTCGAAGAACTGCTCCCGCAAGACGCCATCTCGCGGTTCCTGCCCAAACATTTCATCCCGGCCGTTCTGATCGGCGGGGCCCTCGGCCTGATCTTCCCGATGTGCGAGTGCGGCATCGTCGTCGTCATGCGACGGTTGCTGCGGAAGGGTCTGCCGTTGTCGTGTTGCGTGGCCTACATGCTCGCCGGGCCGATTGTGAATGTCATCGTGCTGATGAGTACGTGGTACGCCTTCAAAGAATTCAAAGTCGGCCCGGACGGCGATTCCCTCGGCTGGCCGATGGTGCTGCTCCGGGCCGGGATGGGCTACATCGTCGCATGCATGACCGGCTTCGCCATCCACTTCGTGGAAAAGCGGAGCAAGACGAAATTGCTCACCGACTCCGCCCTGCCCCCCGCACCGGCGAAGCCGAAACTATCATTGACCGTCGTCGATGCGCCGGCTCCGAAACCGAAGCGCTCGCTGGCCCAGCGATTGAACAATATCACTTCGGTCGCGCTGCACGACTTCATGGACATCACGGTCTTCTTGGTCATCGGGTCGGCGCTTGCCGCGCTCATGCGGATGAACCCGGAGTGGGTGACAGCCTTCGAGAATCTGTCGCGCTCGCAGCCTCTCGTGGCGATTCCCGCGATGATGGCCCTCGCTGTGTTGCTCTGCCTTTGCAGCGAAGCGGACGCATTCCTCGCGGCGAGTTTCACGAAGGCCAGCGTGTCGGCGAAGCTATCGTTCTTGGTGCTGGGGCCGATGCTCGACATCAAATTGCTGCTCATGTACACGCGCGTGTTCAAATGGAAGCTGATCGCGGCTATCGTGCCGTGCGTCGTCATTCAGGTGTTCGTGTACACGATGGCCGTGCATCAAATTTACAATCCGCTGAGCACCGGTACCGTCGAAACGGTCGGCAAGTGAGACATAGACGAGTTTGCACCGCAGAGAATGAAGTGATCGCAGAGAAATTAATTTGGATTAGATCGGAACCCACCGGTATCCGTCGACTGGCTTCGATTTGTCTGATCTCTGCGTTCTCATCTGTCTCTGCGGCGTAACTGTTTCCGGAAACTAGATTCGGAGGATTCGAGATGGATCACGTCATCGACCCCGCCGCCCCGCACGCTGCCGGTCACGACCACGAACATGACCACTCCCACGGCGAGGGCCACGGTCTGGCCGACTATTACCTCGAACAGTTGCTGACGATCTTCATCTGCGGGGCGTTCGGGCTCGTCGCGGTGCTCATGTACCAATTCGAGATGCTAAAATATATCCTCGCCTCGCAGTTTTACATCCCCGTGCTCATCGGCGGCATCGGCCTACTGCTCGTGACCGCGCTCCGCGGTGTCTGCCTTTGGCGCTCCGTCGGCGGCGATCACGACCACGATCATGATCACGCCCACCACGATCACAAGCCGGGCGAAGACTGCGATCACCCGTCGCACGCCGCTGACGATCACGGCGACCACTCGGCGGAAGATCACGACCACGGCAACATCTATTGGCGGATCGTCGTGCTCGCCTTCCCCATCGTGCTGTTCCTAATGGGGTTGCCGAACAAGACGTTCAGCAAAGAGTACATCGAAGGGAAGCTCGGCAAGGACGGTGCCATCGGCGCACTCGCGGACGTCGCCGAACGCGGCGGCGAAGCGACCTACGATTTCAGCAGCCTCGCCGTGGCGTCCGCCAACGAAGACAAACGACGCTCGCTCGAAGGAACTCCGGCGAAGATCACGGGCCAGCTCCGGCACATCCCCGGTAGCCCGGACGAGTTCGGCTTGTTCTACTTGAAAACGACCTGCTGCGCGACGGATGCCGTCCCTCTGAAAGCTCGCATCAAAGTCGAGCGCCCGAGCCTCGCCGACGCGTTCAAAAAGAAATTTCCAGCCGACGCCAAAGATCACCACTGGGTGCAAGTGAGCGGGACGATCCAATTCGCCAAGCTGGAAAACGGCGAATACATCACGGTACTCCGCGTGAAGGACGGTGGCATCACAGCGACGGATCCGGTCTATTGACGCGATTCCGCGGATAGTATTTCCAAGCCAGTGCACCGAGCAAAATCCCGCCGCCCGCGATCGTCCAGATCGTGGGCGTTTCGCGTTCCGGGGCGACCGCATACGCCCAGATCGGGTTCAACACCGGTTCCAAGAGCGTGATGATCCCCGCTTCCTGCGGCGTGACGCTCTTCAAACTCCGCGAGAAGAGCCAATACGGCACCGCCATTTGGAAGATGCCAAAAACCATCAGAAAGAGAATCTGCTCGAGGCTCGGCGCGAACAGCCACACTACAAAGGTACTCCAGCCGAAACGGAGGAGGACCACCGCCGCGATGCAGATCGCGCTGCCGAGGAGATTCAGCACCATCAAGCCCGCCGAGCATTCTCGCTTCAAGTGGCCCAAGAACAGCACGACTCCCGCGTAGGTCAAGCCGCTGCCGGCACCCATTAGCAGCACCGGGATGTCGTTGGCTTGCTCCTCGGCGGGCCGATTCCACGGCCAGTTGCCGAGGACGATGACGAGCGCGCCAACCATCGCCAATGCCGTGGCCTCCCCTGCCCCGCTCTCCGCCCGATGGCCGAGGACGTAGACGCCGATGAGGAATACCCACACGGGTGCGGTGTTCTGCAAGAGGATCGCGTTCGCGGCGTTGCCGTAGCCGAGGGCGGAGAGGTAAAGTCCGCACATCACACTGAAGCAGAGGACCATACCGATCATCGGCGGTCGGAATCGGAACGACTTCCGCCGGACGAGGGGAATCAAAATTAACCCGGCGAACAGGCCGCGCCAGAAAGCGACTTGGATCGGCGTGAGCGTCGGGTCGTGCAGGTTCAGCGCCGTCGGCGCGGTGAGGACGCGGGTGAAGAAACTGCCGGCGCTCCAGAGCACGGCGGCGAGGATCAACGTGAGTCTCGCGAAAGCCGGCGAATCGGTCGGCATGGATTACCGCAAATAGCGAGTGCGGACTTCGCGGAACCAACCCATCGCCGGGTGTTCCGGGGATTCCGGGTAGAGGTTCGCTGCCGTCAACGCAGTGTGGGGTTGCTCGGCAGACCACGAATCCCAGTAGACGGCCCGCACGGACGGCGAAGCGATCAGCGTTTCGACCGTGGCGAGCACCATCGAGGCGTCGCCAGTCAGCGGTGCGGAGAGCGTCGCATCGATCGGGCAATTCAGCGGGTCGAAAAGCTCGAGCAATTGGAGCACGTCCAACGGATCGCGCGGCAGACTCCCGTTCGTGCCGGGACGCAGGTCGAGTTCGAGCGCGGAGACTTCGAACCCGGTACGCAGGAGCGTGTCGGCGAAACCGATCGGGGCGTAGCGCAGGTTCGGATCGACCATGTAGTCGCCCCACGGTTGCTCCAGCCCGAAAGTCCAATGGGCCTGTGGATCGATCTCCCGCGCCGTTTCGAGCAAGCGCGCGGCGAGGCGGAGGCGGTCGTCTTCGCCGAGCCCGAGCGCATCGTCGCGGTTGAAGCCCGAGAAGAGCTGCCAGTGCCGGCACCGGTCGCGGTAGCGCGCGACGAGGGTGCCGACGAAGTCGCAGAAAAAGGCCGCGAGATTGGGGAAGTCGCCCGTCGAGGCGGTGATCCAATCGGGGATCGTAGCCGGGGAAAGATCGACGAGCGGGCCCATGGAAATCGCCAGCCCCGCGGTCTCGGCCCAGCGAATCAACGGGTCGAGTTGGCCCCAGTTGAAATTCGCTTCGTCCTTTTCGATCCGTCGCCAGTCGGGGACGATCCGCACGGCGTTGAAACAGCGGGCGTACTCTTCGGACTCGGCCGGGGCCAGTGGAGCCGAGAGCCGGCAACCGAACAAAGTCGGCAGCGGTTTGGCGTTTGTTAGCCGGGTTTCGAGGCGGTACTTCGACAGCGCCGCGGTCATCCGGTCGGCCAACAGCGAGGCCGCTTCGATCACGATGGCGGCGTGGGCATCGCGGGTCGCGGCGTCGTCGGTCAGCACGGCGCGGCCGAAAGCCCGGGATACGTCGGCGAGATCGGCCCGCAAAAAAGCCGGCGTCGGTATCGGAGCCGAGTGAAGCGCGAAGAGCAAATTGCGGGCTCGGTTGACGCAACCCCGGGCGAGCTCGATCAGCAGCCGATAGGGTTCGGATCGCACGCGGAGGGTCGAACTCGAAATGATCCGCGTCTCGCCGCGCACGGGCCACGGCAGTACCAAGTTGCCGCTCTCGTTCTCTTCGCGCATCAACACGAGCGTCTGTTCGTCGTAGCGCCGCCGCACCGGTACGGGCGCGTTGTCGTGCCCCCCGGCGATCCAAGCCCGATCCAATATCGAGCGGAAGTCGGACGGCCAAATCGCGGGCAATTCGAAAGAGAACAACGCCATAGTTGGCTAATTTATCAACTCGGCACCGAACACGTCAGGCGAATCTCACGAACTGCCGGCTTCGGTTCGGGCGACGATGGCCATGCGGTGCCGGTTCGCCAAGGCGAGGGTTTCCGGTTCGTCGATGATGATCGTCTTCGCGGCTTCGATGGCCAAGGCCGTGGCTCCCGCCGACCGCATCGCTTCGATTGTCGCGGGGCCGACGGTCGGCACATCGAAGCGCATATCCTGGCGGGGCTTGGCCACCTTCACGACCACGAAACCGGCTCGCCCGCAGAGTTCGCCCGCCCGTTGGATGCAACTGTCGGTGCCTTCGATCGCTTCCACGGCGATGCAGGCGCGCTCGCGAACCATGACGCTTTGGCCGATGTCGAGCCGGCCCATTTCGCGGGCCAATCCCCAGCCGAAATCGATGTCCGCCAGTTCCTTGGCGGTCGGTGACCGGGATGTCAGCAGGCCTTCTTTCACGAGTAACTCCGGGCAAATGTCCAAGGCCGAGACGCAGCGCAGCCCGTCCCGTTCAAACTCGGCGATGATGCCGAGCAGCAGCGAATCGTCTTTGTTGTCGCGGCGCATCCGGGAGAACCAAAAGCGGAAGGCTCGCCAATCGGGGAGCAACCGCAGCCATTTCCACGGTTGGAAGAGAAGCTTCTTGTGATACTTCCCGGCCATAGTCCATCGGGTCACGCCGTGACGGGTGAAATTGCGGATGATCGACCCCATCGACATCCGGCGCAGCCAGAAGAACTTCGCGCAGATCGGTTCGAGCGAGGGATCGGCCATGTCGGCGACGCCGATGCAGATCACCGGGATGCCGAGTTCGCGCGCTTTCATCGCGAACAAAATCGGGAACCGCCCCGCCCCGGCGATCAACCCGATGGGGGTGCGGTCCGTCATGATCCATCGCCCGGCGGCAGACGCTTGACCAACGCGGCGACGGTGCGGCGCAGTTCGGCCAAATGCCGGAAATTCACCACGTTGCGGAAGTGCTCGCGGACCGGGATGGCCGGAGCACCGGCGACTTGCATGTGGGACGGGACGCTGTGCGTGACCGCGGCCTTGGCGGCGACCATGGTGTGATCGCCCACTTGGACGTGATCGACCATCCCGGCTTGGCCGCCCATGACGACGTACTCCCCGGTCGTGGACGAACCGGCGATGCCGACTTGGGCGACGATCAGATTGCGCCGGCCGATTTGGCAATTGTGGGCGATCATCACCATGTTGTCAATTTTGGTCCCTTCGCCGATACGCGTCGGGCCGATGGTGCCCCGGTCGATTGTCGAAGACGCACCGATTTCCACATCGTCGCCGATTTCAACGTACCCGTACTGCGGGACTTTGACGTGCTTCCCGGCCACAGTGCGGTAGCCGTAGCCGTCGGCGCCAATGACGCTGTTGGCATGGATTTCGACGCGCCGCCCCAAGACGCAATCGTCGTAGAGGATCACGCCGGGATGCAGGGTCGTGCCGTCGCCGAGCCGGCAATTCGCCCCGATGCAGACGTTCGCGCCGATCGTGCAATCGTCGCCGAGGGTAGTCCCCGCGCCGATGAAGGCGTTCGGCCCGATGCTCGTATTCGCGCCGACCTCGGCGCGGGGATCGACGATAGCCGTGGAATGGATTGCCCGTGCGCCGCCGCGCGGGCCGCGCAAAGTTCCGAGGAGTCGCAGGTACGCGTTGAGCGGTTCGGCCACGCGGATGATCGGCCGAGATCCCACGGGGAAGTTCAATGGCACCACGGCGGCGACCGCGGGGCTGGCGGCCCACGCGTCGAGCCGTTTGGCACTATCGATCAACACGAGGTCGCCCGCGCCGGCGTCGAGCAGAGACATCGCCCGAATCCAGACCGTCGCTCCGTTACCCATAACCGTGCCGCCCATCCATCTGGCGGCTTCATCCAAAGTGTGTGCCAAGTCAGATCCTTAAAAGCTCTGGTCGAGCGGGAGGCGTTCGCGGAATTCGCCCGCGGTTCCAAGGGCACCGTCATCGAGGACGACACTCCCCTTCCCCGCTTCCGCGACGGCCCAACATGCGGCGTTCCAAGATTTCAACAGGCCTACCTCGGCGTTGCCCCAAATCACGCAGTCCCACCCTCCGGGAGTGGAGCGGAGCGTGACCATGCCCCCGGTGAGTGACAACCGGAGTTCGCGCCAGCCGGGTTCCGGGATTTCACCTGGAAAGGCGGGGAGGTCGTCGATCATGCGGACGACGGGCGATTCGGAGACACGGGCGAAGGCGAGCCGAACCGATTCCCACTGGGGTCGGGAATCGTTCGGAAAGCGAATCGTCCGCTGCAAACCCATTATTTGTCCGTGCCGCTTTTGGTTTTGAGGATGTCTTCGAGGCGTTTCTTCTGCTCGACCGTCAGGACTTCGTTGCGCTCCTTGGACATTTTCGCTTTCAAGTCTTTGATCTGGGCATCGAGCTTGTCGATGTCATCGTTGTATTTGTTTTGGATCTTGTACACTTTTTGGGTTTGGTCGTCGGTCAGGCCCAGTTGCTTCCAGTTCTGCGGCAGTTGGCCTTTGGCTTTCGGTTCGACCGCTTTGGTCTCGCCGGGTTTCGCTTTGGTGTCGCCCGGTTTCGGCTCTTGACCGACCAAGCCCCCCACGATCAAGAACGCCACTAGGAAGGTCCAGCACATCCCCATTACTCGCATCGGAAGTCCCCTCGACTCGCAGATTCAACGGAAGCTCCGGGTGAAAGTGCCCGGCAATATAATTCTTATCGCAGTTGCCGCGCGAGTGCCAGAAAAATTGGGCCGGCCACGCCGCCCGCGCCGACTCCGGCGCTGGGTCGTAGCATCTGGGTATGCAATTGTACGCCGTGCACATTTCCGACGGGCTCTTGGAACCGGAGTGGCTCATCGGCGGATTCGCCGTCTTGGCCCTCGGCTTAGGGCTTTCCCTGTTGCGGATCGACGAACGGGATATCCCGCGAATCGGCGTGCTAACTGCGGCGTTCTTCGTCGCTTCGCAGATGCATTACAAACTCGCATTCGTCAGCGTGCATTTGCTGTTGAACGGCCTAGCGGGGATCATCGTCCGCAAGCGTGCGGCACTCGTCATCGCGGTCGGTTTGGCGATGCAGAAAATGCTGTTTGACCACGGCGGCTGGACGACCCTCGGCATCAACTTCTGCGTTCTGGCGGTCCCGGCGTGGCTCGCCGGCATCTGTTTTTCCAAGTGTCGCAGCTGGGCGAAACCGGGATTCTGGCTCGGCCTCATACTGGGTCTGCTCTGCGCGACGCTCACGGTGTTGATGCATGTCTCGGTACTTTATCTCGGCGGCAAAGGCGATTGGACGGCACTGGCCCTCACCAGCCTCGTGGCCCATGTGCCGGTAATCGCGCTCGAAGGCATCGGCGTCGGATTCGCGGTCAAGGTGCTGGCGAAGGGCAAACCGGAGTGGCTCGGAATATCCAGTTAGGCGGTCGCGCCAGGGTTCGCTGCGATAGTTGTGTACCGGCCGCTGGCTGGCGCGACCGCCTAACGGTCTGATTCTCGATGGAGGCGATCACCGATGCCAAATGATCATCCTCGTCAATGTAAACATCCCACCCTCGGCGCTTCGACCATCGAGTTCGCGTTACACCGTTCGCCGCTTGCAGACGTCGCGTGGCCCACATTATGAATTGCTCCCGCGGCCGCGTCAGGGGAAATCCCGTCGCCGTAACAGCCACGTGAACGTGGTTGCTGCGACAACTCACCGAATGCAATACCCATTGCTTGATTTTGCAATGGTCGGCGATCACTTCTTCTACAATCGACAGCTGCGACGGTGTCAGTAAGAACGGGGCTTCGACCAGCTCCAAATTTGCGATCTCCTGTTCCTCGGGATCGGATCGCCACAGCCCACCATCCCGCTAAAACCAACCGCACGCATCGCCCGACAACCAAGTTCCGTACGTAGTCCATCTCGTGAAGTATGCGATTGCCATCGGATCTCTCGTTAGGCGGTCGCTTCAGCGGCCGCTGCGATAGCGATAGTTGTGTACGGCCGCTGGCGCGACCGCCTAACCGGCATCCGAAGGGAAAATCTCGTCGAACGGCACCTCCCACTGACCGAGTCCCAAGCTCACCGTCACGAGTTGCTTCTTCGAATCGACCTTCACTACACGACCGGTTTTGTCGAATCGACTGACGCGAACTACGGTGTTCGGTTGCAGCGTCTGCCGCATCTTCAATAGGTCGGCTTGCTCGGTCGCTTCCGCCGCGAGATCCGAAACCTTCTGCTCGTAGACCGCCTTCTGTTGGGTCGCCTCGTGCTGAGCCGCCATCGCCGCGACGCGCGCATTTTCCGCTTCCTCCCGGAGTTGCTGCAAGCGGACGAGATCGCCGGTCTTCCCCTTTTTCTTCCGCAAGTAGCGATGGGCCCGCTTCAACAATTCCCGCGGCAGTTTCAACCGCTTCGCGATCTGCAACGCGTTGCTCATCCCGAATTGGCCGATCTGCAAACGGTACGTCGGCCGCAGGGTTTCGAGGCTGAATTCCACTGCGCCGTTTTCCGCGCGCTCGTTGTGGAAGGCGTACGTCTTCAAGTCGCCCAAGTGCGTCGTCACGATGGCTCGGCAACCCAATAAATCGAGTTCGTCCAAGATCGCTCGGCCGAGCGCAGCCCCTTCGGTCGGGTCGGTGCCGGCGCCGAGTTCGTCGAACAGCACGAGGCTCTTGTCGTTGGCTTGCGAAAGGATGGTGGCGATGCGGGAGATGTGCGAACTGAACGTGCTGAGCGATTGTTCGAGGCTCTGTTCGTCGCCGATGTCGGCGAAAATATTGTCGAATACCGGGACGGTGCTGCCGGACCCGGCGGGGATGTGCATTCCGCTGAGTGCCATCATCGACAACAGTCCGGTGGTCTTCAGCGTGACTGTTTTTCCGCCGGTGTTCGGGCCCGTGATGATGAGGAGATTGAAACCGACCCCGAGCCGGACATCGATGGGGACGACGGTTCGCGGAACTGGGTTCGTCTTGGCTTCGATGCGGAAGATGTGTTCGAGGATCGGGTGCCGGGCGGCTCGCAGCCAGAGCCGCCCCTCGGGGTTGACTTCGGCGGCGGTCATCGCGAATTCGCGGCTGTGCCGGGCTTTGGCCGTGATGAAATCGAGCCGGGCGATGATGTCGAGCGCGTAGATCAGAGGCTTGGCCACCCGGCCGACTTCGGTGCTCAGTCGCCGGAGGATGCGTTTCACCTCGCGGTCTTCTTCGCCTTTGTGGGTGATCCGCTCGGCGCTCAAATTCGCAATCGACGCCGGTTCGATGAAGACCGTCTCGCCGGTGCTGCTGACCCGGTGCACTATACCGGGGACTTTGTGCCGATGGTTCACCGACACCGGCAACACGTAGTGGTCGCCGTTCATGGTGGCGTTCGGGTAGCTGAGTATCTTCCGCAGTTCCGGGTCGCGCAGCAGCCGTTTGATTTCGGACTTCACCTTCTCGTCGAGTTCGAACAGCTTCTGCCGCACGGCCGCAAGTTCCCGGCTGGCGATATCGAGTACGTGCCCGCGACCGTCGATGCACCCGGCGATGGTCCGCGCCACCGGGCCGAGGTCTTCGATGCCCGTCAACAGGTTGATGAGGCCGTTCAGCCGTTCATCGAGCCGCATGCGATACCGGTAAATGGCCCCGGTGCAGGCGAGCGTCTCCGAGACTTCCAGCAGTTGCTCGGCGCTGAGCATCGTGCCGATGCTGGCCCGGCGGACGACGAGGCGCACATCGTGCAGGCCGCCCAGCGGAGGCGGTTGCTCGAGTTCGAGCGACAGTACCATCTCCGAAACGAGGTCGATTTCGGTGCGAGCGGCGTCCAGGTTTGCCAGCGGTTCGACTTGACGGGCGAGTTCCCGGCCGAGGGGAGACGCCGCATAGCCGCTGACGATCTCGCGGACTTTGCCGAATTCCAGCAGATCGAAAGTGTGCGCGTCCATGGAGCCGATCGGGGGCGGTGATAAATGCGAAGCACCCCACGAGACAAGCTCTCGCGGGGTCGGGTTCGGTGAGCGAGCTCAGTTTAGGCGAAGTGCCCGCGGCGGGCCTACTTCTTGTAACGTTCGTACGTGTCGCAGAAGGCGGTACCGCCGGCGGGGGCTTCGAATTTCGTCGGCCGGGGTTGGTCCGCCGGGCCGTAGCAGAGCTTCATCGAGGTCTTGCTGAACTCGTAGATGCCGTGGAGCTTCGTCCCTTTTTTGATGCCCTCTTTGATGGTGAGTTCAAACGTGCCGGCCTTTTCGTCCACGGTCAGCCCGGCCGTGGAAACCCGCTGGCCGATCAGTTTGACCGGGTCGGTCATCAGGTACATTTTGAACTCGCCGTTCTCGACGCTGAGCCGAATAGGATCCCGATCGGCTTTATTGGGCAGTTGTTCTTTTCCATCGAAGACGGATGATTGCGGAATCCAAATGCCGCCGAATGCATCCGTTCCGCTGGCTGGCGCCGGCGTCGAACCCTTCACTTGGACTTCCTGACCGAATCCGACGGCGGTGAACAGCGCGACCGCCAACAGCGCGAGACCCATTCGCATGGCAAGGCTCCCCGAGGTAAATTCCGTTCAATCGGCTCTATGCCGGATGGGCGGGGGTGAGTCAAGTGCAACCCGATTCCGTTCAATCGTCAACGCTGTAACTCACCGCGTTTTCCCGGATCGCGGGTAGCCGGTCGATGGCTTTCACCGCCGCGCGGAATTTGCCCGTCTCGGCATAGTGGGTCATAATGACCAACGGCACGGCCTGCGAGTTCCCCTCGGGCGCTTCGTGTTGAACGAGGCTCGAAATGCTGATCCCCTGCTCTGCCAAGGCCCGGCAGACATCGGCCAGCGAACCGGGTTGGTCGATCACCATCAATCGCAAATAAAACCGGCTCCGCACTTTCTCGGACGGCTCCACCGAGAAGCCCCGCCCTTCCCGCGACCAGAGCTTGGCGACTTCGAACGTCCGCTGAGCCCGGCCGACGGCGAGGTCGATCAAGTCGGCGACGACCGAACTGGCCGTCGGCATCATCCCGGCACCGGGACCTTGAAATAACGTCTCGCCCACGACATCGCCGACGAGTTGGATCGCGTTGTAAGCACCGCGCACTTGGGCGAGCATGTCGGTCTTGCGGACCATCACCGGCGCGACGTGCAAGGCGACGTGCCCGCCGGCGACCCAGGCCTCGGCCAAGAGCTTGATCGCGTAGCCGAGTTCGGTGGCGAAGCGGATGTCGATCGCTTCGACATGCTCGATGCCCACGCGTTCGATTTCGTGCGGCTTCGCCGTGACGCCGAAGGCGATCTGCGCCAGAATCGCCAACTTGTGGGCCGCGTCGGATCCATCGACGTCGAGCGTCGGGTCGGCTTCGGCGAACCCGAGACGCTGGGCTTCCGCGAGCGCTTCGGAGTACGGTATCCCCCGCTCGGCCATCGCCGTCAGGATGAAATTCGACGTGCCGTTCAGGATCGCTTGAATCGCCGTGACTTGGTTCGCCGACAAACTCTCGGCGAGCGCGCGGATGATCGGTACCCCACCGGCCACGGCCGCTTCGAAGCAGATCGTGCGGTTCGCTTTCCGGGCCGCTTCGAAGATTTCGTGCCCCGCATCGGCGAGGAGCGCCTTGTTGGCCGTGACGACGTGCTTCCCCGCCGCGAGGGACGCGAGCACCACCTGTTTGGCGACAGTGGTGCCGCCCATGAGTTCGCAGACGACTTCGACTTTCGGGTCGTTCAAGATGGTTTGGAAGTCTTCGGTCAACAGATGGGCGGGGACATCGACCGGCCGGGGTTTGCGTTTGTCCAGCACGGCGACCCGGCGGAGTTCGAACGCCCGCCCGGCGCGCTGCAGCAACCGCTCGGGCTGTTCCCGGAGCAACTTCACGACCCCGCAGCCGACTGTCCCACAGCCGACTAGTGCGATTCCCAATGCATCCGCCATACTTCGATACTCCCATTTTCCGGTAGGGAAATGGTATCGGAGTCGGAGAAAGATTCACCACAGAGGCACAGGGTACACACGCAAGAACCCATTCTTCCGTCTCTTCTCTGTGTTCTCCGAGCCTCTGTGGTGAACCTTCTTGTTTTCCCCTTCTCTAAAGCCCACAATGTCAACACAGGCCAGTTGCGGCTTGCCTACCTCTCCTAAGGAGTTCCCATGTTTCGGTTGTTGTTGGCGTTGCCGTTGGCGGCGCTGTTCGCGGTTCCCGGTTTCGCCCAGAAGGCTGCGAACCCCAAGGATGTCGAAAAGGTCGAGAAAGCCCTGCCGACGGAAGCTCCGGCCAAGCCGAAGGCCAAACGGAACATCCTGATTTTCAGCAAGACCGCCGGGTTTCGCCACAGTTCCATCGAACTCGGCACGCGGGCGATGACCCTGCTGGGCGACAAGACCGGCGCGTACACCGCATTCGCCACCGAAGACGAGTCCTACTTCGAGCCGGAGAAGCTCGCGAAGTTCGACGCCGTGTTCATGCTCAACACCACCGAAGACGTGTTCAAACAGAAAACCGGCAGCAACGAAGAGAAAGCCAAACGCGAGTCGGAGCTGAAGGCGTCGCTGCTCGACTTCGTGAAGAGCGGCAAAGGGTTGATCGGCATCCACAGTGCCACCGACACCTACAAGGGCTGGAAGGAATACAACCAGATGATGGGCGGGGCGTTCGTCAGTCACCCCTGGCACAAGAAGGTGCCGGTGAAGTTGACCGACCCGAAAAGCCCGGTGAACGCGGCCTTCGACGGTAAGGACTTCGAGATCGCGGACGAAATCTACATGTTTCGCGACGACACCGCGAAAACCACGGATCGCCGGTTCCTCCTCGAGATGGACATCTCGAAGATGGATCAGAAGGATCAAAACGGCGGCAAACGCAAAGACGGCACTTACGGGATCAGTTGGATCAGCACCTTCGGCAAGGGCCGGACGTTCTATTGCTCCCTCGGCCACCGGGAGGAAATCTTCTGGAACACGACGATCTTGAAGCACTATCTCGCAGGCATTCAGTACGCGCTCGGTGATCTGGAAGCCGATGCGACGCCGACGGAGAAAGCGAAGTAAGTCGAATTTCGGATTGCCAATCCGCAATTGTGTCACCTCGCGAATTCGTCCTTCAAAAACTGCTGGCTCGCGTCCCACAAGTCTGCGGCTTTGTCGAAATCGACCTCGGCGGCTTTAACTTGGTGCCGGCTCTTGAGAGCCGGGTGTTGCGTTAGCAAAATCGCTGGGGCGAGCGGGAATTGGTACCCACCGCCCGTCGCCAGCTTCGCTTCGGACGCCAGCAAGTAGTCGATCAGCTTCTTCGCCCCATCCGCGTTCGGTGCGCCTTTCACAACGGCCAGCGTATTCGGAATGTAGACCGTCCCCAAGCGGGGGTGAGCCGGGTGCCCAGTGGCGTCCGGGAAGACGATGGCCACCGGTTTCCCGGCTAGCACTTCGATGATCGCATCGTCGGAATCGGTGATGCCGAAGGCGTAAGTTCCATCGGAGACGCCGCGGGCGACTTGCTTGTTGCCGGGGACGATGGCTACTTCGTTCGCTTTCAACTGACGGTAGTATTGTTGGGCGGGCTCGACACCCAGCACTTCGAACAAGCAGGCGGCGTGCGTCGCGGTCGTGCCGAACAGCGGCTTGGCCATGGCGATGCGGCCCTTCCACTTCGGATCGATCAAGTCGAACATCGATTTCGGCCGCTGCTCCTCCGGCACGAGGTTCGTGTTCACGATGATCGCGCGGGCGCGCTCGGCGAAGGCCTGCCAAGTGCCATCGGCCGATTTCGACCACCCCGGGAAGCCGTCGGCATTCGGCGACGAATACGGTTCGTAGATCCCTTTCCGGGCCAGTCGGATGGTGCCGAGGATTTCGTTGTTCCAGTGCACATCGCAGCGGGGCAGCGGCGCCTCGGCTTCCAACTCGGCCGCGAGGCTGACCGACTTATTGGCCTCGGTGTCGTACTTCGGCGCAATCTTCAACTTGGATTGGGATTCGAAATCTTGAAAGACGCCCGCGGCGAATTCCTCATCCTGCGCCGAATAGACGACGACCCGGTCGGACGACTTCGTGCAGCCGACCGCGAGCAGCAGAATCGCCGAGGTAAGCAGTCCGCGCAGCATGCCCAGTTCTCCCTTAAGGAATTCGCTCCCTGTTGTTTTTACCCGCCGGAGCGTCGGTAAGATTTGCAATTCTTGCAAAAGCCGGGAACCCGCCGGCTCGGGCCGATTCCAGCAATCGCGACCAAAGCCTGGAATATCGGGCTTATTCGCGAGTCCGACTGGGATTTCCCCGATTGGCACGCCCGCTGCTTTACCTTCTTCCATCTCAGCAATGAGGTGGTTCGAAGAAGCGACGGCCGACTTCATTCCCCCGGAGCCGGCCACCCCCACGCGACTTGGAACCGAGCGAATCTGGTCGAACGATCCTCCCCCGGATCGTTCGACCCGGATGGTTTCTCCCCCGAAACGATCCGCACTCATCCCCCAACACGTCGAAATCCCCGTCGAGTTCACCATCCCCACGACACCCCGCCTCCCCCGGCGGGGTGCTCTCTTTTTGTGGGGAACAGCGGAGACCGAACAGGGTGAAATGATTCGGAGTTCCCCTGGCAGAGCACGATCATCGCCCACGAAGGATTCCGTTCGATGCTGTGCCGGAGGAACCGCGACCGATCCACGGCGATGCTCTCGGATGCGCAGACAATTTTGATCCGCAAGTTCGGCGCGCGGCCCAGCTCCCACAAGACGCGCAGACAGACCTGCGTCGTCTTCCCGTGATCCCGCGGCAGTTCCACCAGAGCGAGGCGATGCGCGCTCAGATGGTTCTGCAGATCCCGGTGGATCTCCGGCAACGGGTCGCGCGGCCCCAGCGGGTCCATCAGGAGGTAGCGGACGAACGCCGCCGGGTCCGTGCGGGCCTTGCGGATCGTCCGGGCCATCACCGTCCTGCGTTCCGGGTCGGTCGCAATCCTCGAGTCCGTCGAGGGCGAAGACTTTGAGTTGGTCATAGCGGAAGTTTTCCTCCCACGCGGCATCGAAGGGGTGGCCGTCGCCGCGGTGTTTCGTGGGCGTGTGGCGCAGCATC